>JBFGQG010000044.1:0-13715 GCA_041564295.1 Anaerolineales bacterium
GCCGGCTTCTGCGCGGACGCCTTCGCCCGGATCGAGTTCGACTTCGACGAGCTGCAGGTCGTCGCCGTGGATTTGATAATCTATTACGTCTGCCATTCTATCCTCCTGTTTGAAAGTTGAAGGCTGGTCCCGAAGCTTTGCTTGAGGTTAACCGAATGGGAAGCGAGGGATCGTGCCTGTGGTTGAAGGGTGGGCATATAATGACTATTACGAATTTCACCCCTTCAAGTTGTGATTATTATATTGTAATTTTAGAGAGCAGCCTTTTGGGGTTCTTGAGCGGAAACCTGTGCAATATTTGTCAATGCGGGTTCGTAATGGCTAAGGACGAACACGTTCTCGGCGGCGAAGGCCAGCGCCCAGACGGCCCAGACGAGCGGGGCGGGTTTGACCATCCCCCAGGTGACTGCGTCGACGAGTCCGTGGACGGCCAGCGCCAGCTGGGCTGCCAGCAAGCCGGCGCCGAGGCCTGCAGCTGAGTTCGAGCCGGAAATGCGCCCGAAGTGATAGGTCCGCCAGGCGGACCGGATGACCAGTAAAAAGATTGCGAGCCAGGCGACCAGGCCCGGGATGCCCAGGTCGACGGCGATCTGGAGGAAAAGGTTGTGGGAATGGTCAATTGACCCGGGCGGTGCGAGGAAGAACGGGTAGAGCAGGTCTGCGACGTGGCCGTACAGACCCATGCCGATGCCGGTGATGGGGAAATCCTGGATCATGTACACGCCGCGCGACCAGAGCTCCATGCGGCCGTCGATGCCTTCGACGGATACGCCTGCGGCGATGAAGTCCAGGACCTGGTCCGGCCCGTAGGCAAAGAAAATGAGGATGATGCCCAGGAACCCGACCGGGATGAGGCTCCAGCCGTAGCGGTAGCGCAGGGCCGTGAGTGTGAGCAGGATGACGCCGCTTGCGATCAGGGCGCCGCGCGACTGGGCCAGGAAAAACATTGCCAGGACAAACGCGGCGGACAGGAGCAAGAGGACGCGCAGATTCCTGTGCATTTCTTTCCATGAAAACCACAGGTAAGAAATGACTGGCGGGAAAAGAATCAGCAGGTAGCCGGCGAATACGTTCCTGTGGATCGAATCACTGACCAACCTGGTGAACTGGTCGTAAATGGAAGAAGGGATGAAAGTAAGTTTTGTGGCCGTCCATTCGACGCTGAATGGGGCAATGAGGGACAATCCGACGCCAATCATCGCCAGGACGGCGACAGATGTACGAATCCGCGGCTTCGTCGTGGCCCAGCTGACGATCGCGTAAAACAGGCCGATGCCGACGAGCAACCTGAGGATGTTGGTAATGGTCGTTGATTTTTCGATAGACGCCCATACTGAGACGGGGGAGATCAGCAGAAGGACCAGGACGGCCCAATCCGCCTGTGTTCTGGGCAGCGTACCCGGTTCGGAGACGAAGCGTGCGATCCAAAAAAAAACGGCCACCCCGAGGGCGGCCGTGAGGGCTCGATTGGCGGCCATGCTGGCCAGGACCGCACCGGATACGAAGAAAATCTCGAGAGAGAGCAATTTCCGGGCGAAATTACGCACACTCGAAATCATGATTTTTGTCTGCGCCAGAACCGTGATTTCGGTTTTTCTTCCTCGTTGTGGTAGTAGGCTTTGTAGCGATCGCGTTTGAGCTCGACGTTGACCATCACGACGCCGAGGACGTTGGCTTTCGCCTTCTTGAGTTGGTCTATCACCTGCTGAGCGGCGCTCGTTTTGGTCATGCCGGGCTGCACGACGAGTAGGACGCCGTCGACGAGTGGGGCAAGCATAGCGGCGTCGGTGACGACCATCATTGGCGGCGTGTCAATCAGGAGGATGTCCGTCTGCTCGCTGACTTTATCGAGGATCTTCCTCATCTTCTTGGAGGCCAGCAGCTCAGTGGGGTTCGGCGGTTCTGCGCCGGTCGTGATGTACGATAGATTCGGCACGGAAAAGTTCCGCACCGTTCCATTGAGATTGATCTCGGGTTCCGAGAAAACGTTGCTGAGGCCAAGGCTGTTGTTCGTGTCCAGCAGCTTGTGAACGTTCGGGCGGCGAAAGTCCGTATCGAGGATCAAAGTTTTGAAATCATGTTGGGCGAAGACAACACCGAGGTTCGTCGTCAGCGTGGATTTTCCTTCAGCCGGGTTGGTGCTGGTGATCAGCAGGCGCTTGATCGGCTGGTCGACGCCGGCGAAGTGGATGTTGGCGCGCAGAAAGCGGTAGGCATCGCTGATTGGTGAGCGTGGTTCCGTTGCCGCGATGATGCGATTCTCTTCTGCGTCGTATTTCGGGATGAGACCGAAGATGGGCAGGTTCAGGAATCGCTTAACATCGTCCTGGTTTCTGATGGTATCGTCAAGCGCTTGCGTAACCAGCACGAGTGCGATCGCAGTGATGCCGCCGATGAAGCCGGCGAGGGCTGTGTTCAGAAGAACGCGCGGGCGAACCGGTCGGTTTTCTGGGACTGCAAGCTCGTAGAGGATGACGTTCGAAGTGGTTTGTGCCTCTGCGACACGTGCGTTCTCGTATGATTGCAGAATCTGGGCATAAGTCTCATGGAACTGGGTTAATTCGTTCTCCAGCTGCTGGCGTTCTGCCTGATCGGCGTCTGTGTTCCCTAGCTGCGAAAGTGCATTCTCATTGTTCGCGATCTGTTCCTCTAATCGCGCAAGCTCGGCCTCGAGGTTCGTTATAGAAGACGTAAACCGTGAATTTTGAAAAAGCTGGTTCTGCTCGCTGAACACCTGCATCATCATATTAGCGATATCCGCTGCCAGGACAGGGTCCGGATCCTCGGCCCTGATTTCTATAAGCTGTGTATCGCGGACCAATTGGACGGAAATCGTACCGTTGTCGACAGCTCTCGGATCGATTGTGATGTCAAGCCGTCTTGCGACTTCATCGATCACAGGGCGCCGGGTCAGCATCTGGGAATAGGTGCGTGCAAGGCGTTCGCTGGTCAGGATCGCGTTATAGTCACTTGCGCCGGCTCCCGGCGCTTCGTTGATCAGCATTGTTGCTGTGGCCTGATAGATGGGGCGCTGCGTTTTGCTGACGAAATACGCGATACCGCCGGACAGAACGGCAACCGTGATGAAAAGCCAGGCCCAATTTATCAATAGTTTAAGATATTGCCGGAGGTCAATAGAAAGATTGACTTCCGAATTGTTTTCTGAATCCATAACTTGAAAGTTCCCTTCTGTTCCTAAAAATTACGTCGGAAATTATAACATTGCGAGTCAGGCGAGATAACCGCGCGTGTCTCTCAATAGGCGCCGTCCCGGCTCATGACTACCCAGACCGTTCTCACCAAAATATAAATATCCATCCAGATGGACCAGTTTCGGACGTAATAGGCGTCCAGTTTGGCCCTCTCTTTGAAATCCGTTTCGTTACGTCCTGAGACCTGCCACAAACCGGTCAGGCCTGGGAGAACGCGCACGTAGTCTGTGAGGTTTTCGTACAATCTGGTCTGTTCGGGCAAGAATGGTCGCGGGCCGACGAGGCTCATCTCACCCTTCAAGATATTCCAGAACTGCGGTAGCTCATCGATGCTGTATTTCCGTAGGAGACGGCCGATCGGTGTGATCCGGGGATCGTTCTTTATTTTTTGGAACTGGTCCCATTCTTTTTTCAATTCCGGGTCTTTCTCCAGGTAATCCGCTAGGTTTTCTTCTGAATTCTCATACATCGTGCGAAACTTGAACATGTCGAACGGCTCGCCGTTCCTCCCGATCCTAACCTGCCTATAGATCGCCTTCCCGGGAGAGTTGAGCCGGATAAAGGTGGAAATTAGCAGGAACAGCGGAGACAAAATGACCAGCGCGATTGCGGCACCAACGATATCCAGGATCCGGGATTGGACCTTGGCGAAAGGGTTGTTCAGGTTATCGTTGATCCTGAGACCGAGCAGCCCGTTGATGTAATAAGGTGAAACGCCCAATTTGTTAACATGGTCCTGGTTCTGGATGACGATCAGGCTGTCGAAGCCGCCGACCTCATTTCTGATGAGTTTTTCGGCGAGGGGTTTCGAAATTTCATCCAGAATGAGGATCGAAGTATGGACGCCAAGGTTCTTCGCCAGATCTAGATTGTCCAGCATGGATACGGGGTAGATGGAATATTCGCCTGCGCGGCGGACACTTTTTAAATCTTCGGTCAGCACGATGACCGGATTCAAACCGAGCAGCGGATTCCGGATCAGGTTGTCGACGAGCTTGCGACCTTGTTTGCCAAACCCTATGACGGCTACCGGTTTGCCCCAGAGCCCCATACGGTTGGCGATGGTGCGGAATATCGACCGCCCTAACGGTACGGAAACCAGGCTGAACAACCAGGTCATCCCGATTGCCATTCGGGAGAATTCCAGATTATTACGCAGCCAGAAGGTCGAAGCGGCGACACCTAAGACGACCGTGCTCGTCGTCAGCGAAAGCTGTTTGATCTCGTTTACCGGCCCGATCCCCGTGGATTGGTATAAGCCCCGGAATGCATAAAAAAGGATGAAGAGCAACGCGAGAGGAACGATCTGGGAATACAAGTCCAACTCCCAAAAATTGTTGAAAGACCTGCGCACGAGGATAACCATCGAGCCGGCAAGGAGGAGACTGAGTAAGTCTGAAAGGACAAGGCCCAAAGACATGCGAATCGTCGCTGATCGGTGCCAGATCGACTTCCTCCGATTGATCATTACTGGAGCCTTGGTCAGCCCAGTGGATTTATTTGCGTACATATAATCCCCTGTCTTTGACTTTACTGGATTTAGACTTAGCAAGTGTTTCCATTACATCCATAATCTCTGGGAGTACCCGGTTCTTTGCGTAGTGTTCAAGTGCATAACTTCGAGCGGATTTTCCCAAAGTCTTTCGC
This sequence comes from Anaerolineales bacterium, assembly GCA_041564295.1. Taxonomy (GTDB): domain Bacteria; phylum Chloroflexota; class Anaerolineae; order Anaerolineales; family JABWBV01; genus DATDOR01. The sequence goes on from JBFGQG010000044.1 coordinate 4,860, forward strand.
ATTTTTGGGTTGTCTGCTAACTCTTCAATGGTCGCCGCCAATCGTTCAGCGTTGTCTGGTGGCGTTACACGCCCGATTGAAGAAACGACAAGTGCAAGCTCGGTGCCGTGATTCGCCATGGCGATCACTGGCTTACCGCTGGCCAGCATACCGGACAATTTAGACGGCATAACGAGGTCGGCTGCATCCGCTCTTTGTGGTAAGAGGTGGATGTCCGCCAGGTTCAGCAGTTCATTCAAACGGTCAACAGGCTGCAGCGGGAGCATCTTAATATTTGAATAATTCCGCACAATCCTTTCCAAATCCGTCTTAAAAGCGCCTTCTCCTGCGATAAGAAACGCAATGTCGCTGCGATGATTCAATAATTTCGCACAACTAGGAATAATGTCCAGCCCTTGCTTGCTTCCCAAATTTCCAGCGTACAACACTATTGTACTCGTTTCCGGGATTTCTACCTCAAGCCGAAGGCGATTCCTTTGCTGCATCGGGTAGATCTTGTCCGTGTCGACCCAGTTCGGAAATAAGATGCGTTTATTGGGGGGTACGCCTTTCTCAAACAGTTTTTCGAACATACGGTGCGAGATCGTTGAAACCCGATCGAACCGGAGGAGGTTAACGGTTTCGAATTTTTGAGCAATGGGCAGTAACAACTTCTTCGCAGGCAGCATATCCAAACCTGCTGCGGCATCCAGTTCAAAATCCTGGATATGCAGCCAGCTCAACGCGCCGGAAAACCTTGAGGCGAGCCGGGCCGCTGGTGCGGTTAACAACGTCGGTGCGACGGTAAAGACCACGTCCGGTTTCCAGACCGAATGCACCAGTATTACCGGAGCGCTTGAAAGTGCAAACGAAGAGAGGTGGAGCAGACGCCAGGCCCCGTTCAGTCGCGCCGGAACCCACAGCGGGCAACGGGTCGTCATGACGTCACCTAGGTTCTCAGTTCGGAACCATGGCTTCCGGTAATCTTCGGATATCCGCCACTGAGGATAATAGGGAGGGGCTGTGACGACGCGGACTTCGTGGCCGCGGGTGGCGCAATAAGCCGCAAACTCGCCGGAATACTTGCCTATCCCGGTGAGTTCAGGGGTGAAATTGAGGCCGTAGATGAGAATGCGCATCGCTTGATTTCAATGAGAGGATAAAATTCACGTTTTCTATCGTTTCGGGGAAAAATAATAGCTGTGGTTATCGAGATATTGATCCGAAGACCCGTTTTGGGTTTCAATCGAATGGCCCGTGCGCGCATAGCCCAGGTCATCCAGAAGATGAAGGATTTCTTCCCTATTTACGCCTTTATGAAATTCAATAATTAATTTCGGCTTGTAATCTCTGATCAACGATTTCATCCCTGTCAACACACTGAACTCCATACCCTGTACGTCGATCTTGACTCCATTAATCCGGTTTAATCCGTCCGATATTTTTGGCCATAGCCAATCAAGACTCGTTACCATTAGCAAATCCGTCAACCCACCATCGGGCATAGTAGAGTCCAGCATCCCTCTGGAAACCGGGAGTTTCGAAGTAACAAAGTCCTCATTTTCAGCCAGTGCGAGAGGAAACACCATTAGCTGTGAAAACTGATTATGGTATCGCGTTTGTGACAAACATCCTGCGGTTGCCAAAAACGGTTCGAATGCGAAAACCCGCCCGTTACCCCCAACGATGTCACAAAGCGCGATCGACGTAAATCCATAATGTGCACCCACGTCAATCCAAATGTCGCCTGGGTTAACGTTTTCATAAAACCATTCCAGCAAGGCTCGTTCTGTATATCCAAGAATAGCGGCCGGATAATCGAACCACGAAGTTACGATAATCTTTCCACGCAAACGGCCCGACAGAATTCGTTTCCTACTTATTCGTCGAGATAATAAATATCGAAAGAGATTTCTTAAAGAAATCCGCCTTCCCTTATTTTCCAAATTCATCCTCCAAGATTCCTGTGGTAGGCTGACTGTTAAAGATCACATCGATCAACGCCGACAAGTATTTTTCGGTCGTGAAATGCCGCATGAAGTGGTTTACGGCATTCCGGCTCAATTCATGATAGGCATGGGGATCCCGAAAAACTGTCTCTACATGCGCTGCAATCGCGCCCGCATCAAGGGGATCGACGAAATACCCGTTGAATCCATGGATCACCTGCTCGGGAATCCCCCTGAACCGGGTGGAAATGACGGGTATTCCATAAGCGATTGCTTCGAGGATGCTGATAGGCTGCCCTTCCCACAAATATTGGGTTGGGAGGATGAAAAGGTGGGACTCGCTTAAGACGTTCTTCTTTTCTTCCGGTTGAAGGACTCCATGAAATGCAACAACCTTTTCTAATCCTCTGCGCTTGATTTGATCCATGAAACTTTGGTGGGACTCTATCGAGGCTTCGGTTTCTCTACCGATCTGGGGCTGCATGAACTTGCCGTAAAAATCGCACCGGAATGGCACGCGCAATTCTTTATGTAGTATTTCGCAGGCCTCCAGCACCGTCAAATACCCTTTCTCAAGGATCATATTGGAAAGGTAAAGTAAGCGGATCGGCTGATCCTCCACGATTGTTTTTTCCGTCCCGGGCTGCGGCTGCATTCCGAACGGAAGCCCGTTCGGACTGATCGAAATACGGTCTGAGATCTCAGGGAGAAAGTCAAATTGTTCTACCAATAACTTTCCAAGTACGATGACCGAATCGGCCTGAACCAGCGTATTTCGGATAAACCACCTCATCAATCGGTTCTGTGACCGGTAAAAATGGCTGTATCCGCCGCTGTGCACGTGAACGACGATCCGGCATCCAAAAAGCTTGGCCGGCCAGATCAGAAAAAAATCGCGAAGGAAACCGACCGTCGAAATCCCGATAGTGAGATAAATCTGGTTGATTCGAGGCAGGAATCCCCAGAACTTGATAATTATTCGAACGATTTCATAGAATCGATTGAAAGAGAAACTACCGGGTTTGCGGTCTTGGGCTTTCGGCTCAAGGTCCAGCATGTAATATGGGATGCCAAGCCGGTCGATTCCATTGACCAATGTTTCAAATGCCATTCCCAGGCCGGTCGGGTTCCCCGGAATCGGACCAAGTAAAAGAGTGAATTTTTCTTGTTTCATCAGATGCGTATATCAATGAACCGGCAAAGAAAGGTGCGGATTACACAGGCCAGACGATTCCAGCACCGAGGCATCAATGGCGGTGATCACCGAGGATCGCTGTACACTGCTCAATGATCCGTGTGACATTATCTTCCCATTTATAGCAGGTCGATACTTTCTCCCTTGCCTTTCTACCCATCCGGATAGCTACATCTGGGGCCGAAAGAATCTGTTGAATCGCCGCGGTCAGTTCAGTGACATTTTCCGGCTGGACGAGTAATCCGCAATCATCCGACAATAATTTCGAGATCTGGCCAATATTGCTTGCAATTATGGGTTTACCCATCGCCGTGTATTCGAGTAATTTGAGCGGCGAAAAATAGAAGACTTCCGTTTTCTTATACGGTGCGACGAGGATGTCGGCTGCTGCTAAGAAATCAGGGACGAGTTGGTGGTCGACCCTGCCTAAAAAGATTACTTTTTCCCGGATGCCCAGCTGCTCTGTGAGCGCCTGGTAGCCCTCTATGTATTCCGAATCCCCCAGGATGATGAGGCAAACCCCTTCTTTTCTTATTTCGACGAGGGCGGTGAATAGGGTCGCCAGATCATGCCACGGCATCGGTGATCCGGAAAATAACAGCACCATTTTTTCCTCCAGGCTGAAGGATTTACGGATTGCGGCGCCGCTCCTCGCCGGTGAGAACTGGTCGATGTCAACCCCATTCGGCACGACGCATATCCGCTGTGCGTCGACCCCATTGCGGATCAGGTAGTTCTTAAGAATTTCAGATACGACGAAGAAATGTAGTGCATTTCGCCACATCAGTCTCTCGTAGAAGCCGTACAGGCCTAAGAGACCGGGTTTCTGCACCTGGGCTTTCTCCAGTGCAATTGGGGCGTTCACTTCCAGGATTATTGGAATTTGGAGAAGCCGGCTCGCCAGCAATACTCCGAAATCTATCCCCTGGAGTCTCATCAAAATTCCGGTGAATTTGTCGCCCCTGTAAACTTGAATGAGGCGCGCAGCATAGAAGGGAGACAGGATAAACGCGCGGAGGAGAACCAGGAATTCAGCGAGGGTTGGTGGAAGGGATTTGCGCAGCCGACTCGTTCGTTCTTTATTCGACTTATTAAGGTCTTCAACCACAGGGGGATAGACAACGAGGTTCTTATCAAGTCTTTTAGCGGTTTCCACGAACATCCGGCCGTGCACACCGGCGCCGACGGCCTCGTTGATTTGTCGAGAATAATAAAGAAGCTTCATTCGTTATCCGATAATTGCCATTCAATCCGAGCATTCAATCTGCGCCCGGGCGCCAAAACCACCGGGTTCGATTGGAAAACGGTGATTCGGCCTGCCGCCGTGACGCCGGTTTCGATCTCCTCGATCGAGACCGATCCTCCATCAAGCCAGGTAGAAATCCTGGACCTTGTCACACCGCCGCAGTGATCCAAACCGCCTGCTACGAGGTCCCATTTTGTATTCTCACGGGTGATCAATGGCAGGTTGATGCCGATGACTTCCAGGGATTCTGCCCTTTCGTTGCGCACCTCGTCCAGAAAGCGGACCTGCTTTTCCTTGATCTGGATCGTCCTTAGAAGGTGAACACCTGTAGCGGGCGTGATCCGGACAAGGATTTCTGAGCCGTGCAGCGCGATCTCCCCGGTCTTTCCTGCAGGCGTCAGCCATTGGCCGTTCAAACGAACGAGCGGGGAACAGAAATTCCTCTCCATCACGTCTGTCCGGTGCATTTTTCCGAACAGGTGCTTGTCCGGCCCCCCGGGGCAGGAAACGAACGAGCCGCGGTCCGCATAAGCGAAGTGGTGCAGCGCAAACCCGCAGTCCGTTTCGTAATACGTTTCCCCAGCGCTCACGCACAGGAAAAATGCGTACTTTTCCCCCACGACCACACCCGACTCTCTGAAATGTATGATGGGGGACACCAGAGGCAGCTCCGGTCTCTCAGCACCACGCTCGATCAACTCGGGAAAATGGTGCAGGGCAAGCGCCAGCCAGGCGCCTGCCATTGCGTTGTAAACTGTGAGGTGGTGATAATCGTGCCAGCCGGCGGTGCAGGACAGGCCGTCATGAGTAAGGACCAGCGGAAAGTACCCTTCGACATCCTGCTTCACTTCGAGTGCACCCAGGAGCCGTCCCGCAATGGATCGGAATTTTTCGGACTCTGCGCCGGTCGTATTCTGGCCTGCGAACAGAAACAGGTAAACGGCGGAGACGTGGCCAAAAACCTGGTTTTGACCGCGTCCTTTGTAGTTAATCGCTCCGCTGCGGTCGATAAAATGGGCGAGATAGCGGGCTGCCCGGACGGCATCGGTACGTTGGCCGGCGTCGCCGGTATAAAAGGATAACAACCCGAGTAGTGCCCCAGAAAAAGCATGGTATTGAATCGACCGGCTTTTTCCCGGGATATCCTCGATGCATCCGTCGGGAAGGAAGGCACGGCGCGCCAGGAAAGCGTATACCGCCGACCGGAGCTTGGTTGCGAGACGTAAAAGGGGCGTCGAAACAGGCGTGAGCGCCAGGTAGATGAGCGCCAGGATCTTCCAGTTGGTTGCGAAGGGTTTCCTGTGCTGGGGGGCGCCGAGCAGAAATCCGCGGATCCGGCCGAATAAATTCGGGTCTTCTCGGGTCTTGAGCAGAACGTTGATGAGTGCCCAGGCGAAGTTATCAAATTCCCAATGCGGGTCCCATTCGCTGGCCTTGTAATTCGGAGTTTTGTTTTCCTGAAAAGTCAGGGCTTTTTCGATGTGAACCAGACGAACCGGATCCGGTTCCTGCACATAAAGGACCGCGTTCAAGAGGGCGAAATGCGAGGCCGAATAATGGTCGCCCGGAACGCAGCCGTCGACGGGATCGTAGATGCCGCCATGGTCGAAGCAGCGAACGTTCACCGGAACGCCGCCTTCGTCCCTCGAGATTTCGAAAGCAATTCCCTCGAGGCGTACGATATTTTCTTCCAGTGGGACCGGGCAGACGACCTGGCCCTTCAGCGGGTGCCGGAACGCGAGTTCGTAACCTCCACCCCGTTCCCGGAGGACCGGCGATTCGATGTCGATCTGCAACGAAACCAGCCACTCGGAGAGCCGGGTTACGATCGCAAACACTACATCTTTATCCATGTTTACCGAAGATCCGTTTTCGGAACTTGTTCGCCAATTTTCCGATGGCCCAGAAGGTGCCGGATACCAGATGGATCAAATGGCCTAGGTTGTGGAGCTTATCGGCGATCCGCTGGACGAAGAATCCCAGCCGGACATACAGCTTCTGTTCTGTAGAAATGAACTGGAACGGTTGGGCCACGGAGGTCAAATCCTCACCCTTCACCACGATCTGCTTTTCGTCGATGGTGCCGACGCCTGCCTTTTGCGCCTCCGTCAGCATGGGGATTCTGGACGGCTCGAAACCCATTATCCGGGCGGCGGTGGCGTCGATTGCAACCGGGTCGGCAGCGAACAGAACGAGGCCGAGGTCTTTCGTCGTGCCGAAAATGGGGCCCTGTCCTTCCATCGCTGGACAGGCTTCCAGGATGCTGAAATTCGGCCGGATGGCTGTGGCGATGTCGGCGATAACCTTCGGCAGGTACGGATGAAATTTATCCTTCTCCATTTCCGGCAGGCACCCGAACAGGTTCTTCAGGCAGCCTGTCATGACGGTATTCGTGTGCGTTTTCATCTTGCTGAACGAAATGAAGACGTCCGCTTCATTGAAAATACTCGATAGGATGATGCCTTCCGGAAAGAAAATTCCTGCGGTCGGGTAGACGGCGACCTTCGAATGCGAAAGGTCGTAAAGCGCCACATTCTCATAGCCGGCGAACATCTTCTCGTAATTTTGAAACACGAACTTGGCGGATGCGAAACCGCGCCCGATCGAATCCGATTCTGCGATCAGGATTTTGGCCGCTGGGTTGAGGGCCGTGAGCGCGTCGATGAAATGCCGCAGCACGTCCGGATTGATAACTGCGGCTGTCTCCGGCCCCATGAGCTGGCCGGCGGCCAGGTTGACCTTGATCAATATGGTTTTCGCGCAAGAAAGCCTGTCCTTTGCGTCAAGGGATTTCAGAATGCGGCAGGTATCGTTCAGCGTTGTTTTTTCGAAGTGGGTGATGTAAACGTCTGTCATGCCGAAGCTCGTAATAATTCTTTTGCGACCAGGTAATAGGCCACTGCATAGAGGAAAGAGGTTTCGATGTCGTGTTTGCCCGTAATCGCGCCTTCTTTATTCTTGGCGAAGATACCACCGACAGCGTTCGGATCGTCGGATTCGAGCAACTGGTTTTTTTCGCACCACGCCACAGCCTGCCTGGCCCCTTCTAAATATCGTTTCTTCCACGTGATCCGGAACAGCCTGAGCAGGTGGTAGGCGATGATTGGGATGCCTTTGTTGTCCGTTCCGCTGTCATCGGCGTTGGAGATGTATTTCCAGCTCCCGTCCGGACCCTGGCGAGCGAGCAGGAAATCGGCCGATTTTTCGGCAATATCCAGGTAGACGGGATCATGGAAGGCTTCGAACGAGGAGAGCATGCCGTCCAGAGCCCAGGCCTGGCCTCTCGTGAATACCCTGGGGCGTAAAGTATGCCACACTTTAACTGGCCAGGTCCATCTGAAATAGTAATCCCGGGTCCAGAAAGCCTGGATGAACCAGTTGGTGAAGCGGGTGCCGCAATCCCGCCAGACTTCGTCATTTGTCAGCTGGTAGAGCTCCGAGAACAGCCTCGCCGTGAAGCCTGCATCGACATACAGCCAGGAATCGTCCCAGGCATGGGTATCCTCACGGTAGCCAACAAGCAGCCTGCCGGATGGCGCGAGGGCTTTTTCCCTGATCCAGCTGGCAATTTCTTCCGCGGCGGCAAGGTAAGTGGGATCCCCTGTGTGCCGATACAGCGGCAGGAAGCCGTAGGATGCGATGAAAGAAACGTCGTTCGGCGCTCGCCAGGGCACGACGCCAGTTCGAGAAGCTGCGGAGATATCCCAGCGGATAAGCATGCCGCCATCTTCGGTCGGATGATCGGTCTGCCAGCGGTTGTGCAACACCTGGCCTGTGGCGACGGCAAGGTCCATGAAGGAGCGGGTTCCGCTGCTGACCGGCAAATTGAGCAGTGCATAGATCGGCATTGCGCTGCACCATGTCCATGAGGCGAGGCGGTGAATGCGGTTTTCACGGTCGTAACAACCATAAAACGAACCGGCAAAGTCGCTGAATTCGTGAAGGTTGCGGGCATTTAAGATGAATTCCACGCCTGTCCTTGCGTGAATCTCCAGGCCAGCCGCGTCCTTCCTGACCTCCTCGTGCAGTTTGAACTGCTGCTCGTAAGCATGTGGGGTGCCGGGTGGCTGCTCGGGGGGGGGGCTGGCCTCGATGAATTCAAGCGACGGGCGGCTTTTCAGGCCGGGGGGAACCGCCAGAACGTTTTCACCCGGCTCCAAAAGATCCGGTGTTGCAGTCCAGTGCCCGGAGGCCGGTTCTTTTGGAACAAGCTGGTTGTTGATGTAAAGCTGATTGGCGCCAGGCAATTGAATCCGGAGAAGGTTTGCGGCTGTCAGGTTCGGGAGCGTAATGATCTCGAAATCGGATTGTCTGCGTCTGAATAAGCCTTGAAAGTTATTGAACCGGAATAGAAGCCCGGCCCGATCCAGAAATGTCCTTAATGCCATGTTGATTTGGGAACCGCGCGGCGCTAGATGTAACGAATGAACCGCGGGAAATTCTTGATCACCCTGAATGTCTTACGGATCAGACGGCCAGCTGGAGAC
>JBFGQG010000045.1:0-13579 GCA_041564295.1 Anaerolineales bacterium
AAGCAATCGGGAATCCCTCGATTCAAGTTAAACGCACCGGTCTGACGATTTCCGGTGTCGAAGCCATCCTCGTGGAAAATATCGCTGCACAGGATTGGCTGCGAATCGTCGTGATTCTCCATGACGAGCGTGCCTATCGCCTGGTGTTTACCGGCTGGCCTGAAGGCCAGTTAGAGGACTCTCCGGAAGGCGTCCTGTTCACCACGATTATCGAATCCTTTGAATTTCTTCAACGGCCGGAGCCGGATTCCCACCAGGAGGAAATTATCCACTATGTCAGCGCAGTGATTGAGACGCCTGTTTACAACGAGCCCACTATGGATGCCTCGCCGGTCGGTTTTCTTGAAGTCGGCACTCCCGCTGCCGTTTTTGAATACCTGGAGGGAAACTGGATGCGAATCGAATGCCCGGATGGAAGATCCAGCGACTGCTGGGTGTTATGGGATATGAATACGCTCATTTCTTACAGCGGACCTCCAGTTACTTTGAACATTCCGGACCCGGCAGGCCTCAAAATTGAAGGCACACGCACTTTCGAATCTCCGGACAAACGCTGGCAGGTGCTGACGACAGCATCGGAGACAGTCAACTTCGGGCATGAAGAAGCGCGCTTCTATTACGTCGAAATGATCGTAAGTTCCGAAATGGCCCGTCAGACCTGGGTCCCCGTGAGCGAGTGGAAAGTCGTCGGCCTGGGGCAGGAATTTCCACCGGTACCGGTCCATTGGTCGACGGACGGGCGTTACCTTTTCTACACCACGCCCGGAGACGCCCACGGAGCCTGTGTTTATTACGGAAATATCGGCGAAAGCTTTGACCGTCTCGACCTTACGGACGGGACTGTTTCTGTACTGCCGCCTCCCCACGCCCGGACCTTGCTGGCCGTGTCTCCGGATGAATCAGCTGTCGCATATTTCGCCTGGATAAATGGGTATTACCTGGTCATCCGGAATCTTTCTACAGCATACGATGCCAGTAGTCAGGGATCTGTCCGTTGGATGGAGCCTCTGGACACGATCAGCCCATATCTGACGAGCCGGATGGAATGGTCAGGCGATAACGCCAGGGTACGGCTAACGGTCGCCGATATGAATGATTTTTGTCAGATTTTCGAGGAATCAGTGTGGGAACTGGATATCTCAACCGGTGAGATGGTGGAGGTTTCCCGGACGGTTTTCCCGACGCCCACCCCATAATTTGCCTGAACATAGATGTCGACGAGGTGCGAAATGACAGAAAGAATTTTATGCAGAAGTATTTTGGCAGGGCTTCTGGTGTTAATATTTCTGCCCGCCTGTGCAAACTTTCCAATCTCAGGACCGGTAGAAACAGTTTCAGCCCCGGCAGAACCGCCGACAACGCCCCCGCCGGATATAGAAGAAGTTCCTCCTCAGACGTTGCCTGAGCTGCCTGACCAGGCCCTCCTTGTCGCTTTTGTTCATGAGGGCAATATTCAACTCTGGAACAGTCTCACAGGCGAAACGGAAACGGTTTTCAACAGCGGAGATGTGGTTGGTTTGACGATGAGTGAGGACGGCGCAGTCATAGCATTCCTGCGGCGCGCCACACTGGAGTTGGCCACGAACGAGTTCGTCGAACAATCAGCGCTTTGGGCAATGGATGTGAACGGGGAGAACCCAAGGGAGCTTCTATCAGCAGAATGGCTCAGACAACAGCTCAATATTGAAGAACGCTATTCATCCAATATCCCACGCATGGTCTGGCTCCCCGGAACTCACCGGTTGCTCTTCAGTGGATGGAGCTACATTGTCATGGCGGAAGGCGAATCCCATGCCATCCCTGATGGGTTATTTCTGGTCGATGTTGATACATCTGCCGCAACGACGCTCCTTCCAGCAGGTCACCAACTGGTATTTGAACCTTCACCGGACGGCAAGCAGATCGCCTTGATTACGGAAACAAGCCTGAGTTTTATAGCGTCGGATGGGACGAACATGCGCAAGGATGTAATGACGTATGACCAGGTCGGGATGGCCGGACCGCATTTCCCCATCGGAGTCTGGACCCGTGATTCGGAGGCTTTTGTGTTTACCGGATCTCTCGTACGGGATGAACGGATGAATATCGATTTCACTATCTGGCGAGTGCCCGTGGACGGCAGTAATCCGACGAAGCTGCACGAAATACTCGGAAGCGACCCTCGTTCTATGACTTTCTCACCGGACGGGGTGCACGCGGCTGTATTGATCGTGTCCAAGGAGGATCCGCCGACCGTTGCGGGATGGCAGGTTTTTACTCTTGGTGAGGGAGCCGGCCCTCTGGCAAATTCGTATGAGATCGAAATCGGCTACCGTGGGGTGCACTGGTCGCCGGGTGGAGAAGCGTTCACAGGTATGCTCGAAAAGCTTTGCCCGGACGCATCTGATGATTCGGACATGTGTGAGACGTGGCTGCACCCTGGAACCATTGCAGCGATCCGCTGGATCGACGAAACCCGCGTGCTTTTCCTTACGCGAAATCCGTCGGCTTTGTATTTGGCGAACATGGACGGGAAGACCGTCACCGTGGCATCCTGGCGGACCTATGGGCCAGATGGGTTTAGAGGTATTTCCGTTGCCAAAGGAGAAAAATAACATGGGGACGCTGTGGAACTACCTATCGGAAGGCTTTGTGATTTTCTATCTCGTCAAGGTTCGAGTCTCGCTACTCATTTTAAGCAGGCGGATCGAGGATGGAGTCGTTGTCGTCTCTGCCGCTATGCTGGTCGGTGTATTCGTTGTTTTTCTTAGTGCGCGGCTGGTTGAGAAAAAGCAACCAGGTTATTGGAAAGCTACTGGCCAAACTTTCCTTGTGATGATGGCGGCGGTTGGGTTAATTTCACTGGTGATGGGGCTGCCGAGGATTGATCATGCAGGCAGGCCGGCGATGATCGTGTTGACCGGGGCGCCGCTGTTCGCTTTCTTTGTGAGCTGCGCTGCAGCAGCGTCCATCTATTTAAAAAAACGCAGTCGTCCGGCAGGACTGGTTGCTATGGTCGTTGTCGGCGTCCTTTTTTCCGCCGGGCTGTTGGCAACATTCGGTATTTTCGTCTACGGCGCTTACAACTACTAAGAGTAACCGTTCCGGTCAGCTCGCGCAGTTTAAGTGCAAATCATCAGGTATTCAATCCCCCAATTCGGTCCGCAGGGTGGATTTAAGGCCAGAAGGGATTTTCTCCTGGTCCTGCAGCCGCCAGGCCAGCGCGACCAGTCCAGTTCCTAGAATGAAAAAGCTGATGTTCAGGATGAATGGCAGCGTGCGATTTATCTCTGAAAGCTGCCCGGCGATCCAGCCGAACGGTGAGGAAAGCACGATCACAACGATCGACATAATCGCGTTGATGCGCGCCCGTTCTTCCGGGCGGATCGAAATGACAATCAACGATTCCATCAGGGGTTTGAACATGGCCAGGCTGAAAGCTTCGATCAGAACACTCAAAAACAGCAGCCCATAATTTCCTTCCGGCATAGTGATCAGCACGAGGTGCGATACCAGGAATCCTGTAAACCCCAACAACATCGGGTTTCGGAACTGCTGCAGGTCGAGGCGCGGGACGAGCAGAAAATACAGCACGAGCAATATCGCGGAATTGACGAAAGCGAAAATTGACAGGTGTTCTGCAGGAATGTTAAGCTTTTCTGTCACGAGAATAGACCAGAAAGTTCCGTGGACCAGGAAGACGACGCTCATCACGAACATGATCCCCAGGGCGACCAGCGTTCTCGGTGAGTGCAGGATTTGTTTCAGGACGGGTCTGTAGCCATCCAGGAGGGAAAAGATTGATTGTCCCTGCGTTTCGACCATCCGAACACGGCCCTGGCGAGTTTCAGTTGAATTTCGGTACAGGATCCAACCTTTCATCGTCATCATGAAAAATGCCAGCACGTACAGAATGCGGACAGCTGGTATGAGCTCGATCGCACCGACCAGAAAGCCGGCCAGCGGAGCGAAAAACGCAGACAGAAGGCCGGCGACGTATATCCAGGTCCAGATATGCAGCAGCTGTCCTTCTTCGGCGTCCTCTACCAGCAGGCAGGTCCACGAATTTGCCGGAATCCGCCACATGGCATTGAAGATTGCAGCAACAACGAAATACCGGATATCCTGGGCGAATGCCCAGATTAATGTGGGTACGCTCCATGCCATCAGATCGGCGACGAATGTTGTTAATCGGCGCCCATATTTGTCTGTGATCGGACCGCTTAAAAGTGCGAAAATCGGCTGGGTGAGCAGACCCAGGCTGGTGACGAGGCCTATCTGTGCGTCGCGAACGCCCAGCGCCAGCATGTAAACGGATACATATGGGAGGAACAGGTTGTATGGAATCCCCCAGAGCGGTTCCGTGTACACACTCGCCCGCGGGTTTCCTTCCAGGCTGGTCAAGGTAGTCACAAGAGGGTGTCGACTGAGAGAAAGTTTCATGGGTAGTTTGGAATGTTTTCCAAATGGTTTCCCCCGAAGGGACAGGCGATTATTGTACGTCAATCAAGGGAGATAGATTCTTAAAATGTCCGGATTTACAGTGAAACCTGATTTGTCCCCGCATTGAATTGCGACCGGAAAACAGCATTTTAAGACCGGTTGCGACCTGAATTTAGACGGTTTTATGACCCGGGTTTCTTAGAATTGATTTAAACGTCGGCTGTCCAGATAGGAGCCGACAATGATCGAAAATCGATAACCCATCGTTCAATCAAGGAGAGATCTATCATGAAAAAGTCCATTCTTATTCTCGCCGTGGTCGCGCTCGTGTTCGCAGGTATTTTGGCGATCCAACCGCAGACAGCCAAGGCAGCAGCAACAGTTTACCATTTCCGTTTTGTAGGAATGGGCGCGGAAGCAGGATTTTCCACCTGTGATTGGAGTTCAGTTCCAGCCGCAGGGACGGTATGTACAGATACATACATAAACGTTGCCGAATACGTTTACAGCGAAAACGGGACCCAATTCCCAAGCTCATTCATGAATTTGTACCAGGTCACCTACAAGTTCGACCGGAACGGCAACTGGATTTATGTTTCGGACAGCTGGGGTTGGGGTGAAGCCACTCTGACCATCGACCGCAAGCTGTCCAAGGCTTCCGCCAGTGCAACCATCCAGCTCTCCACCTGCACTGTGGACCGGAGAGGCAGATACTCGTGCACGGAATCGACCCTTCCTGTCTCAGCCTCATGGACCGGAAAAGGTGACATTGTTCGCTCCAGCGGACATTGGCGATCGGTCTCGAAAGGCTTTACTTACAACTCCAGTTTCAGCGGTTCGTACCGTGAAGCGTCTGCCTCAATCCAGGGCGTGGATGCCGGCTCGCTCATGTGGGCCTGGATGTACAACAGCAAGTCCAAGGATGTATACGTCTCCCGCGGCAGCTGGTAAGCCTGTGCAATGTAGTTTCGCGAAGAGACGATAACCCCACCTCCACACGCTCTCCCCGCCGGCTAGACCGGTGGGGAGAATTTTTTTTAACGAACCTCAACTTTGCCCAGAGAGTGAAATTCATCGGCTCTGGTTACCCGTCAGTAACCGTGAAAGATTATAAGTAGAATAAGGGGAAATCAGGTTCTCAGAGGGAGTTCTGTATGACTTTCTATGACTGGCTCGCCAAACAGGCCAACCTTCGCCCGAACGCCGTCGCCCTGGTCGATACCGCGAGCGGCCGTTCTTTCACTTACGAAGAGTTCAATCTGCGTGCGAGCCGGTTTGCGCGTTTTCTTAGAAAAGAATGGGGACTGCGTCCCGGAGAGCGGGTGGCATTGTTGGCGCCGAACAGCACCGACTATTTCGAGATACTGTGGGGGTGTGCAAAGGCGGATGTCATTCTGGTCTGTTTGAACTGGCGCCTGGCAGTTCCCGAACTGGCATTTATCCTTCGCGATTCAACGCCTTCAGCGCTGATCACAGCTGTCGAATTCGAAGATGCTGCCCGCGAATTAAGTGACCTGCTCCAGTTCAAGCACCAGCTGACGATTGAAACCGGGTATGAACCAGCGCTCTCGAGCACAGATCCGGAGCCGCTGACCATGCCGCTGCGCGCCTACGATGATATCTGGCATATACTGTATACATCGGGGACCACTGGTAGGCCGAAAGGTGTCCTGCAGACATTTGGAATGGTGTTTTATAACGCCTTAAACATCGGCCTGCCGATGGAATTGACCTCACGGGACAGGACCCTCAACCTTCTTCCATTTTTCCACACAGGTGGATTGAATATGTTGACCAATCCGACGCTGCACGTTGGCGGCACGGCTTACATCATGCGGGCTTTCGATCCGGCCCAAACGCTCAAACTTTTTTCAGGAGAGATCACGGCTTTTTTCGGAGTCCCCGCGATCTATCTATTCCTATCCCAGCATCCTGAATTTGAAAAAACTGACCTGTCCGGAGTGCGCGCCTGGTGCGTCGGCGGAGCGCCGATGCCCCACCCACTCATTGAAACCTATGCTGCGCGCGGCATCGCGATCCGCCAGGGGTTCGGGATGACGGAGACCGGTCCGACCGTTTTCGTTGTTGACAAAGAAAATGCGCTTACCAAACTCGGTACTGTGGGAAAACCGCAGATGCATGTGGATGTTCGCATCGTGGGTGCGGACGGGAAAGAAGTTCCCCAGGGTGAGCGCGGCGAGCTGCTGATTTCAGGCCCTGGTGTCACTCCGGGGTACTGGCAGGCGCCGGACCTCACTGCCGAAGCTATCCAGGACGGCTGGCTGCACTCCGGCGACGTGGCTGAAGCCGATGCAGACGGATACTACTACATCGTAGATCGCTGGAAGGATATGTTTATTTCCGGAGGAGAGAACGTTTATCCGGCAGAAATCGAAAACGTGCTCTATTCACTCCCGCAGATCTCAGAAGCAGCCGTGATCGGGATCGCAGATGAGCGTTGGGGTGAGGTTGGCAAAGCATTCATCGTCGCAGTAGAAGGCGCGAATCTCAGTGAAGAAGACGTTCTCATATTTTGCAGAAAACATCTGGCCAGGTACAAGGTTCCGAAGGTTATTGAATTTATCGATATGCTTCCACGGAACGCGGCCGGCAAGGTCAAAAAGACTGAATTACGCAAATAGTAAAACTACATGAGGATCACAGCAGGCGCGCAGCGGGTCTTTAGACATTCCTACACACAGGGGGATTTCAACAGGTTTGCGGCGTTGACGGGCGATGACAACCCGATCCACGTAGATCCGGCATATGCCGCAGGGACCAGATTTGGGCGAACCGTCTCTCATGGCATGCTTTTGTACAGTACCGTTCGACGGTATTTGGCCCTATGGCTGCCTGACCACGTCGAAATCTCGCAGGAGATGGTCTTTCCTGCACCGACCTATACGGACGAAATCGTAGAATTCATCTTCATGGTGGAAAGCATCGCCGGAGGTGAGCTTCGCATTCGAACAGAAGTACGAAAGCGCGATAGCGAATTTGGGCTGCAAGGCACCGCCCACATCTCCTTCGAGAAGATAGCCGGCCGAAGGCCGATCCGGAAAGAGGTCAGTTTTGAGTCAGTTCCGGCGTTCAAGCTATTTTCATTGGGTCAGAAGGCGAGGATGGTTCGAAGTTTTGATGCCCGGGACCTGGTGGAGTACAGTGCAGTGACGGGGGACGGCAGCGCGCTAGAAGGAAGAGTGCCCGGTCCGCTGATCGGCGGGATGTTCTCAAATTTGCTGGGGACGAAGCTGCCCGGTCCAGGGACCAACTGGTTAAAGCAGCGCTATTATTTCCAGGAGGCTTGCTGTATTGGTGAACAGATCACGGCCGAAGTGGAAATCATTCGTTTGCGGCCTGAGAAAGAACTTGTGAATTTAACCACGGTTTGCACAGGACCGGATGGTCGGATTTTGTGTGAGGGGGACGCGCTTGTATTGGTAGCAGATACGTCTTGCTGACTCGGTTTTCACTATTTATAATGAGGTTTTAAGATTGTCCGCAGTGGGGTTTACAACCGCTATGTTATAATATGGGGTACTACATACACGGAACCGGCGCCATTTAATTGGGTTGTTCCTGAGAGGTACCGGAGGAAGCGGCTAAGTAATTGAATGCGGGCGGAGAGGGGCTGCCAACTCAGGGGGGACGAGTTGATTCGCCCAGGCGCATAAACGCGTCGCTTCGGATCGAGATTTTGGGGGCTTCTTGGGATTTGGTTGATGTAAACCAAATCTTTTTCGTTAATCCTGATACGAATAGCTGAGGGTCCGTGTTGGAACAGTGCGAAAGAGTTCAAACAGGTCCGAGAGAAAACTATTAGTTCAGGAGGCGAAATTTGACGAAAGTCGTTTTGAGAGATGGAGAATCACAAATTCAATTAATGCGCCGTTTTAAACGGGCGGTTTCACGGAATAATACCCTGAGTGAGGTGCGTCGAAGACGATGGTTTGTACCTAAGTCTGAATTGAGACGGCTGGCTAAGAAGAAAGCCATGCGCCGCCATCGCCGAAAGCAGAAAAATCGTTCATATCGGTAAGTCCAAAGTTCTACCAGGGAACCAGGTAAGAGGTGATTGAATGACCACGGCTGTTCAAACTTATAAAGTGGGAGAGTGGATCGTCCACGCCAATTACGGCGTTGGAAAAATTACTGGGACCGAGCGGAAGACGCTTGACGGGAAGGAGTACAAGTATCTAATCGTAGAAGCATTGAACTGCAAATACTGGTTGCCGGTCAATAAGACGGATGTGGACCATGTGCGTCCGCTTTCTTCACGCGCAAACTTCGAAAAAGCACTATCGTTGATCAAGAGAAAGCCGGAAATTCTGGCCAAGGATTATAAAGCGCGCGCCAAACAGATCGCAGAGCGGTTGTCCAACTGTTCTCTAATCGAACAGGCACGGCTGATCCGCGATCTCAGCGGTCGCCGCCTGCGGAAAAAATCAAACGTCTCAGACGATGACGTCTTCTACCGCATCCAGAAACGCTTTATTGATGAGTGGGTCGTCGCGACCGATATCGACCGTATCGAGGCTGAAAAACAGCTCGAGGAAGCTCTGCAGCAGAGCGCTAAAAAAATACAGGATTAACCGCCGGGATTCTGCGGTGCATTTTCCCACTCGTTCAAGAACTCAAGCGCTTTTTCTGAGTTGTGCAGGTACGCGAAACGCGCGACCTGCCGACCGACTTCTTTTACCCGCGATTCGAGTTCAAAGTCCAATATATTGCCTGCCGAGTCAAATTTTTGCCAGGCCTGAGGTACTGAAGCCTGGTGCGGGACCACCCAGGCGTGTAGAGAACGACCAACCACGCGCAGGCCGTTTAAGGCATTAACTGCGCCAAGTGTGCCTCCACCGACACCGACCAGACCCAATATTTTCGATTCAAATTGCTTAAAACCCATCAGGTCGATGGCGTTTTTCAGTACACCGCTGTACCCACCGTGGTATTCAGGGGTGCCAAGAATGATTCCGTCCGCCTTCGAGAAGCGTTCTCTGAGACGGAAAACGCCTTCCGGATACGCCTTTTCATTTTCGTTGCCGTTAGAAAGTACAAGGTCGTACTCGCGAAGGTCGATGGTCTCTGTAATCGCGCCTGCTTCTGCCGCTCCAGCCAACGCCAATTCCACCGCCATGCGAGTGTAGCTCAACGTCCGAAGGCTTCCAGCCATGCCGATAACGAGGATCTCTGGGTGTTCTTTTTCCCCGTGCATGCTAATGCTTCTCCCCGATCGGCGTCAGGCCGGCTTCAATGCGGCTGCGTTGGGCTTCCAGAAACGGCGGCAGGACCAGTTTTTCTCCCAGGGCCTCCGGATCCTCGTCAATGGAGAAGCCGGGCCCATCCGTTGCGATTTCGAAGAGGATTCCGGCGGAAACGCGGAAGTAAATTGATCGAAACCAGAAGCGGTCGATCTGTTGGGAAACGCTGAGACCGGCTTGCAAGAGCCGTTCGCGCCAATGCAGCTGGCCTTCGTCATCCGAAACGCGAAATGCCACGTGATGCACCCCGCCGGCTCCGAGACGGCCCCTTTGCGCCTGAGGCTCTTCAAGCACCCAGACCTCCGTTCCCGAACCGCCTCCAGGCGTCGTCGTATAGACTGCGGCTTTTGTCAAACCGTCCAGCCAGGTGGCATGCTGCTGCAGTTCGAAATTGAGGACCTTCGTCAATATCGGCGAGAACATCGACAACTGCGGGACAGAAAGGATTACGCTGTGGAATCCGCGCAGCGCATAGTCCACTGGTATATCCGGCCGCGGCCAGATCTCACCAGCAAAGAGCGAACCGCCATCGTCAATGAGATAAAGCTGCTGGCCTTCGGGATCTTCGAAGTAGAGGAGCCGGCGATCCGAAAAGTTTTCTTTTCTGACGTTCTCTGCGCCAGAACTGCGAAGGCGTTCCTCCCAGAAATCTAAAGCCGGGAGCCCGTTGACGCGAAATACAGTCCCTGCGATTGTGTCTGTGCCGCGCCGGTTGGGGCCGATATGCGGCCAGTCGAAAAATGTCATATCTGTTCCGGGGCTGCCGAGTTTATCGGCATAGAAGAGATGGTATGCAGAGACGTCGTCCTGATTGACCGATTTCTTTACAAGGCGCAGACCGAGTACATTCGTATAAAAATCCAGGTTTTGGGCAATGTTAGCGCTCGCGGCAGTAATGTGATGTAAGCCATTCAATCTCATCAGCAACCTCCTGTGTCACATGTTTTTGGAAGGGCAATTCAACTAGACCATTATCATACAGAAAACTAACGATAAAAATAATGTTTTGTTAGAAATATTGTTTTTGTCCTCGCCTATTTGCGACATATGTCACTATCGAAATTTGACGTCTCCGATTTGAATTTGTTTATTGGCCGGTGCGTCTGGTGGTCAGAAAATCCAGGTCTGTGCCGGTCCTGTTATTGAACAAATAATGGAGGTGCGCTGCACCGCCATCTGTTTTTCATCAATAGGGCAATCAGGGGGACTTGCTCACTATCGTTTGTGGAGGTGTCTGGTGGATACCGAGACCTTGTCACATGCGATGGCCAATACAGCATCCCAGCGATTCATCGAAGAGCTTGGCAGTCGCACCGTCGGCGATTCCGGATTGGAACTCTGCCTCCAATGTGGCGCGTGCAGCGGCGCCTGTCCGTTTGGTTACCGAATGGAATTTCCACCGAGCAGGATGATTGCACATCTCCGTGCAGATCAATTAGACCGCGTCCTGCGTTCAGAATCTGTCTGGCTTTGTGTTTCATGCTTTACCTGCGCGGCAGTCTGCCCTGCGAAAATCCCATTAACGACGAGGTATGCGATCGCCCGGTCGATGCGTGAGAACCTGCCTGTTGTTGGCGAGCAGCAGCACCATGCACATCGCTTCCTGTCTTGCGGATAACGTATACGACAGCCGGAGCCGGTCATCGCGGCCCGCTTTCATAACGCTGTTGCAGATATGGGTCCGGAACAGGCCGCAAATTGATTCTTCGCAGATAAATGTTAACCGGTTCAAGAAGAGGTTCAGATAAACGCATGTATGAATTGGGACAGGTGATTGTAAACGGAGCGATCGGAGTGCAAAACATCCTTCAAAAGTCATAATTACAACTCCATGCCTAAAGCTTAAAGATTCTTGAAATTTCCCCTATTTTTCGTATAATTTTCTTAATAGAAATTGCCTGTTTTTCTAATTATTCTTTTTCGTCTGTCGTTTCGTGAATTATTTATAAATTAATTGGAAATTTTAGTTATGAGTGAAAAACGGATATTAATTATTGACGACGACCCCGACCTGGTCGGGATGGTCAAGACCCTTCTGCGAAAGAACGAGTACCAGGTCATGACTGCCTTCGACGGCACGAGCGGCCTGGCGCTGCTGCAAGAGCAAGGCGCAGACCTCGTTATTCTTGATTTGATGATGCCGGAAATGGACGGTTGGGAGGTCGTCCGAACGATTCGCCAGAGGCTCCAGACGCCGGTCATCATTTTGAGCGCGCGTGATCAAATCCCGGACATGATTCGCGGCCTGGACAGCGGCGCTGATGATTTCGTGACGAAACCCTTCGTTCCCATAGAATTGCTGGCAAGGGTAAAGGCCAAACTTCGGCGAGACCGCTACGTTAATGTCACGTCCCAGAATGGTCCGCCGATTTTTGATGACGGCAAACTTCGGATCGATGTCGAGGGGCTGATCGTGCATGTCGGTAAAGACAAAGTTGAACTGAGTGCAACTGAGCTGAAACTGCTGATCTTCCTGTTTGTCCACTCGGACCGATCGTGCACTTACGCAGAAATCCTTGAAAATGTTTGGGGAAGCGCGTATACAGAGAGTCCGGAGTATGTCCACGGTTACGTCCATAGAATCCGGCGAAAACTGGAAAAGTTCGGGATCACCAGGCCTTACCTCCTAACCGATCGAGGCGTCGGTTACAGGTTTGTCGGTTAGGCCGTCCGTTCAATTTTCAGGATCGTAAGCTCAATATTCCAACAGGCAAGTATATCAACTTGACACGTTAACCTCGCGGAGGTACGATTGCCTCTTGCCGTTCCAGGCGCTCGCAACGAATTTCCTATCGTTGGGTTTTACTATTCAGCCTGGTAACGTATCCTGATAGCGGAGAGGTATTCGTGACTCGTACATTCGACCAAGATGGACCTGTTGAACGACCCACCCTGACAGACATCGCCCGCCGGGTCTTCAAAGGTGTTATAGACCCGGTTGCCGGTTTTCTCAACCGGTTAGGCATCCCTCCAAACACCGTCACGCTTGTCGGCCTGGTCGGGCACATCCTGGCCGCCTATTACGCTGCTCAGGGGAAAATGACCGCTGCGGGCCTGTTCATCTTATTCCTCGGACCGGTCGATGCATTGGACGGCACGATGGCGCGTCTGCGTGGCGAGCCGACGAAATGGGGCGGGTTTGTCGATTCTGTCGTTGACCGTTATTCGGAACTATTTATTTTTGGCGGGATGATGTATTATTTTTTGACTGAGCAGAACTGGTTTGGGGTCGTTATGGCATACCTTGCTGCGTCCGGTTCAATCATGGTTTCATACGTGCGCGCACGCTCCCAGGGAGTGGGCGTCGATATTAAGAAAGGGTGGTTTTCACGGCTGGAACGATATGTAGTACTGGTTCCTTCGCTCGTTTTCAACCTGCCGTTATATGGCGTTGCCATAATTGCCTTCGGCGCTCAGCTTACTGCGCTCCAACGGATATTCGTGATGCGGCGAGCCGTTCATAAAGAGTGAATTGAATTTCCCCGCAAATGATTTGAGCCATCTTAGAAATCCGGTTTGAAAACGCCCGGCTGGGTGGTTAGGCGTTACAATACACCTGCATTTCATTCTATTGACTGGAGAGGTAATCCATGAGTTTCAATATTGGGCCCATCACCGTGCATGTGTACGGGGTCATCATCATGTTTGGTGCGGTTGCCGCCGCTTTCTTGGCTGTTGCTCAGGCACGCAGATGGCGAGAGAATCCTGAAAAGGTCTGGGACGGTCTGACCTGGGTATTGATCGGTGGCGTGATCGGCGCCCGGATCTGGCATATCCTCACTCCGCCGCCATCGATGGTTGAAGCGGGTCTGACCACGCGTTACTACCTGACTCATCCCCTGGATGCGATCGCGGTCTGGAGGGGTGGGCTCGGGATCCCGGGCGCGATCATCGGC
>JBFGQG010000046.1:0-13570 GCA_041564295.1 Anaerolineales bacterium
CCCAGGCGACCAGGATCACCGCAAAAAAAACCCGGCGGTATCCATACCGGAGCGGCCGCTGGTTTGCAGCCATCGGTTTCCTGTTAATCCAGAACGCCAGCCACAGACCGACCAGAATGGGCTGAAGCACGAAAAAAGTGTATTCCTCGATCGGCACCCAGCCCAATACAATTCCAGTCACCAATTCCGGGTCATACCACCAGACGCCCGTCGCCACCAGGTAATTATCCCAGGGTGTCGTGTAGACTACTGCGATGACGACGAGCAGTAAAATCGCGCGGACCGGCGCATGGGAGCGGCCGGCGCCGGCGCGTGTGAGGTCCCAAAGATGGTGAGTGATAAAAATGGCGATCGGGAATACGAGAAAGATTGCAAGAAATCCGAAGTACGTCATCGTTTCTACACCTCGCGCCCTTTCCAGGGAACTCCCCGGCCAAGGGCTGTGCGGACCAATCCTGAAACGGCAGCAAGCTGCACGATAAGTGCGCCGAAAGGCGCCAGGAAGGCGAATCTGGCACCGCCAGACCTTTGTGCCCAGGGGATGAAAAATAGGGTGACAACAGACCATGAGGCGATCAGCCATCTTGCGGGCATCTCTCCAAAGAAATAAAACGGGATAGCGATCAACGGCGTCATCGCACCCGTAATGAATAAGGCGGTCAACCAACCCCCTGGCCCGGACCATTTGATCGCGCTGGATCCAAGGCGAGAAAGGCCTCGCCAGAGGTGGGCGGAATTCGCATACATATGCACATCACCTGCAGATTGTCCGAGCAGGATCGGCAGATTGAGCCCCTGGTTGTGTAGTAGATGGGCAAAAGCAAGGTCTTCAACAGACTCGGCACGTACAGTGGCAAATCCACCGCTCCTGAAATACGCGTCTTTCCTGATCAGGATGTATTGACCATTCAAGACGGGTTGGCCTGCGCGCAACCCAGCAAAAAGTGCAGCATATGCGGTCATGAGGGATAATTTGTCGATTAAACCGAATGTTTTCTCTCCAAGCAGCAGGCTGAGTCCATCCAGGTTGTGCAGCCAGGCAAAACGGACTGCAGAAGACAGGCTGCCTTTTCTGTGGACGGTGTCGGCATCAGTGAACAGGAGCCAATCACCGGCTGCATTCACCGCACCAGTATGGCAGGCATGTGGTTTCCCGTGCCAGCCTGGCGGTAGTTTTCCCGCACGAACAATGCGCACGCCGTACGATTCAGCGATTTCAGCCGTTCGATCAGACGAGTCATCGTCGACAATGATTATTTCGAATCCTCCAGGATAGGACAGTCCGATCAGGGAAGGGATGAGGTGTTTGAGATTCTCTTCCTCGTTCCTTGCCGGCACGATGACGGTTACCGCCGGTAAAGGCTCCGAGATGGATTCTACGATCTCGAGAGCTGATAAGGAGCGATAAAATCGCTCTGCACGAAATGCCAGTATGGGAAACGGAAACGAGAAGGACAGCACCCAGAACCAGAGCATTACAGCCCCCCGGTTCTGCGTTGAGGCCTGCAGTTGACGCGCATGTTGACGCCCGGCCGGGGTTCCAGCGTGGCGCCCATGTGTGCGTGGACATTTTCCTGAGTCAATTCCAACTCGAACCGCTGCAGGATTCGGGCTAGAACAATCTTCGCTTCAATTTGCGAGAACGCTGCGCCGATGCAGTTGCGCGGCCCGCCTCCGAAGGGAACGTAAGTCAGCGGCGGACGGCGCGCAGCATTTTCGCGCAGGAACCGTTCAGGGATAAACATGTCCGGCTCGGACCAGTAGGCCGGATCTCGATGTGCCAGGTAGATCGAGTACATAACCCGCGTCCCGCGTGGGATCACATACCCTTGGAGTTCCACGTCTTCCGCTGTAAGCCTGCTGCCGATGTGGATAGGCGGGTAAAGGCGCAGTGTTTCTTTGATCACTGCATCCAGGTATTCGAGGCTCTGGAGTTCTTCATAACTGGGAGGCCTATCTGAAGAAGAAAGGGCTGTGTCTATTTCTTTCCGGGCGTTGTCCATCACCTCCGGGTGGCTTCCGAGCAGATACAGTGCCCATGCAAGAACTGCAGTGCTGGTGTCGTGACCTGCGATGAGCATCGTCAGGAGCTGGTCGCGGACCAGGTGATCGTCCATATCCGGGCTGTTGATCAGAACAGATAAGAGGTCATCCGACTGTGCGCCTTCTGAACGACGTTTTGCAATCAGCGAGTAGAGATACTTATCCAAAGCATCCAGGTAGCTACGGTAGCCCGGACGCGGTATCCCTGGCCAGACAATCCAGGCGCCAGGCGAAATAAATGCGATGGACTTGAGGATCGGCGCCCAGATGCTGTTGATATCTCCTTCGATATCTTCACCGAATAGACTCCCCATCAAGATTAACAGTGCGGCTTTGCGCATTTCGACAAGCATATCTTTCGTGGAGCCGTCTATCCAGCGCTCGATTGTCCGGCCAGTGTAATGCCACATCGAATCTATTTGTTTTTTCACCTGGCCACGCTGCAAACTCGGGTCCATTATTGCGCGGAGACGGTCGTGGCTCGTCCCGTCCTCCACAAGTACGCCGCGGCGCAGCAGATGAGTGACGGGGTCCGCCTCATTCCGCCAGAGAAATTGATCCCGGTCGGTGACGAGGAGACGGCGGTTGCTTTCGGGGCCGACGAGTATAACAGGCCGGAAAGCTGGCAGGGTGATCTGGAATGGGCTGCCGAGGGCTCTGTGCATGGCGGAGAGTCCTGAAAGGACCGATCTGCCTCGCAGCATCGCGCGCAGCACCTGCAGGCCGGTTTCTCCGGCAAGAGCGGGAAGATTTTCGATCGTCATCCGGATCCTAGATTGTGAGTTCTCTATCTTTCACGATCAGGTTTTCTGCAATTTTCGATGAGGAAAGCACGCCGGGGAGGCCCGCACCAGGATGCGTGCCCGCACCGACGAAGTACAGATTGTGAAAGTCCTCAGAGCGGTTATGCGGCCTGAACCAGGCCGACTGTGTCAATATGGGCTCGACCGAGAATGCGGAACCCATATGGCTGTTCAGCGTATTCTGGAAGTGAAGCGGATCGATCATGTGCTCGGCGACGATGTTTGCCTGCAGGTCGGGCAGATAATTATCTTCCAGGTACTGCATAATTACGTCCCGATAAGGCCTGGCAGCTTCTCGCCAATCGATATTTGCGCCGAGGTGGGGCACAGGCGAGAGCACATAGAATGCTTCGTGCCCCTCTGGGGCGAGAGAGGGATCGGTGATCGTGGGCATATGGAGGTAGAGCGAGAAATCTTCTGGAAGGACCTGTTTCTGAAAGATGTCTTCCAGCAAGCCTTTGTAGCGCTCGCTCAGGATGATGTTATGGTGTGCGAGGTTGGTGTCGGTATACCGGCGCTTCGTTCCAAAATATATTACGAAGAGCGACATGCTGTACTTCGTCAATTTTTTATACCGGACGTCAGAATTTCGCAGGCCGCGGGCCTTTCTCGGGAGCAGATTGAGATAAGTCCAGGCGACGTCAGCGTTGGAAATAATATGGTCGGCGTGATGGACGCTACCGCCGGAAAGCCGGACGCCTGTAACGCGCCTGCGTTCATATAGGATCTCGCTGACTTCAGAATTGAATTGGAATTTTCCACCGAGTTCCTCGATCAGGCGCACGAGGGCCTCGACCAGCGCGCCTGTCCCGCCCATGGCATAGTGGATACCCCATTCTCGTTCGAGATAATGGATCATCGCGTAAATCGAGGATGAATCGAAAGGGTTTCCACCAATCAGAAGAGGATGGAAAGAGAAGCAGCGCCGCAGGAATTCGTCCTGGATGAATTCTGAAACGTAGCTGTAAACAGAGACGTGCGATTTAAGGCGGACCAGGTCTGGTGCGACTCGCAGCATATCGTTTATTGAAAGGAAGGGTTTGTCTGCCAGTTCAATAAACCCTTTATCAAAAATTGCCTTCGTAGAGCGCATGAAATCATCATACCCACCGACGTCGCCCGGCGCCCAATGCCGGATCTGCTCGTGGATGAATCCAGGGTCGTCGTTGTAATCGAATGCGCGCCCTTCATGGTTGAAGATCCGGTAGAAAGGATCCAGCTGCTTAAAAGTGACATAATCAGACCGCTTTCTGCCGGCTAATTCGAAAATATCATCGAACATGAAGGGGGCAGTGATAACTGTCGGGCCGCCGTCAAACTTAAAACCGTTCATTTCATAGACATATGCACGCCCGCCAGGCTTATCTCGTTTTTCGAAAATATCAACATCAAGACCTTGCGCCAGGAGCCGAGCAGCTGCACCGAGCGCTCCAAATCCGCTGCCGATTATGATCGCTTTCTCTTTCATTTATTTAGTTCTCCGGGTCAATATTCTTTTTACCTGCACTGGACCGAACCAGTCATCAGCAGGGGATCCGTTTGGGTTACAGGATATTTTAACCTGATCATAACTGTCTTGTCAATACTTTGTATATACTATTGACAAATATTGTGCAAGTTAGTAAAATGACTGTATAGTGAATGGTGAATGATGAAAATTTGGTGGATAAGACGTGATTTACGCTTGAACGACAACCAGGCCCTGGCTGCTGCCGCAGGATTGGGAGATCCGGTGTTGCCTCTGTACATTCTCGACCCGGTTTTCTGGCGGCGCGGCAGAGTGCCGAAAAAGCGGGGCGCGTTCCTGCTTTCAGGTCTGCGCTCGCTGGACGAAAGTTTACGTCTGCGTGGTTCGAGGTTGATTGTTCGTACAGGGAATCCACGCGAAGTGCTGGCCGGGCTGGTTGCAGAGACTGGTGCATCAGCAATATATGCGGAGCAGGATTTCACGCCTTATGCACGCCGTCGTGATGCTGGAGTTGCAAATCGTCTTCCGCTCCATCTCGTTGCCGGTCTAACCGTTTTCCCTCCTTCTGAGGTCCTCAAGTCTGACGGCACGCCGTATACCGTCTTCACACCTTTCAGTAAGAAATGGCGAGCACTGTCTCCGCCTGTTCATGCGGATCTCTTGAAAGTACCCGGGTTTATTCCGATACCGGATACAGTAACCACTGAGCGAATCCCGGGGTCGCCTCTGGAATCGCAACCCGTATTGTTTCCTGCCGGTGAATCGGAGGCTGAGCGCCGGTTGAACGAATTTGTGCGAGAACGCATATACACCTACGCTGATAACCGCAATCGTCCAGACCTGGACGCTACGTCCGGCCTTTCCCCTTATCTTCGCTTCGGCATGCTATCAGCCCGTCAGGCTGTCGTACAGGCCCGGAAAGCCATCTTTGACGCACCGGACGATGCCGGAGCGAAAAGTGCAGATGTCTGGTTGAACGAACTTATCTGGCGGGAATTCTTCCACAGTATCCTTTACCATTTTCCGAAAGTTCGCCGTGAAAGTTTCAGGAGCGCATTCAGGGACATACCCTGGGGAAATGATCCTGCTGATATTGAGGCCTGGCGGAGCGGTATGACCGGTTACCCGTTTGTCGATGCCGCGATGCGCCAGCTGAAAGCAACCGGCTGGATGCACAACCGCGCCCGAATGGTGGTCGCTTCATTCCTCGTTAAAGATCTGACTGTCGACTGGCGTGAAGGAGAACGCTGGTTTATGCAGCAATTAGTCGACGGGGATGTGGCCGCTAATAACGGCGGGTGGCAGTGGAGCGCTGGGACCGGCACTGATGCTGCACCGTACTTCCGGATTTTCAATCCGGTCACCCAAAGCAAGAAATTCGATCCAGACGGCACCTACATTCGCCGGTGGATCCCTGAACTATCTGATGTTCCCAAAAGATTTATCCATGAGCCATGGAAGATGCCCATGGAGATCCAGGTGGAGTCCGGATGCACGATTGGTGCAGATTATCCTGAACCGATAATTGACCATAAATGGGCTCGTGAACGTGCGCTTGATACATATAATGCAGTGCGGTGATGATTGAAAAAACCTTAGATCAAAAATTGCCTAGAAAAGGGATAAGATTTATGAAAGCGAAACTTTCCAGCGAACCGGTTTATAACATCAAGTCCGTTTCCGAACAGACTGGTATTCCACCCGTTACTCTGCGGGCATGGGAGCGGCGTTATGAATTTCCGCTTCCATATCGGACAGAGACAGGCTATCGTCTCTATTCTGAATACGATATTGCTGCCGTAAACTGGCTCAAAGGCAAGACCGAGGGTGGCATGACGATTGCCCAGGCTGTCAAACTGCTCCTGAGTCTCATCGAGCGCGGTGAAAACCCGCTCGTTAAAGGGATGGCGATCAAGAACATTGTTGAAAGTGATTTCCAAAGCATCGAACAGGTACAGCCTGCGCTGGTTGAAGCACTGATCCGGCTGGACGAAACCGAGGCGCGCCGCATCATGGAGTATGCGTTCAACATGTACACCCTTGAGCAGGTCATGATCGAAGTCATTCAGCCAACGATGGTTGAAGTGGGTGATCGCTGGCATGCAGGCGAGATCAGTGTCGCGACGGAGCATTTTTCAAGCAACCTCTGCCGCCTATTCTTGTTGAATGCATATGAAATGACGGCAGAATCAGCACAAAAAGGCAGCATCGTCGCGGCGTGCGCTCCTGGGGAACTCCATGAATTGGGACTTTTGATGTTAACGGTGCTGCTGCGAGCGCACGGCTGGAACGTGCTGTACCTCGGAGCTAATATCCACTTGGAGCGTTTCGCTGAAACGGTGTTCAAAGTAGAACCGCAGTTGCTGCTCTTTTCTGCAACGACTGAAGAGACGGCCAATACTTTGATGGAATTGATCGAAGTCCTCGATGAGATGCCTGAGCCAAGACCGGTGATCGGCCTGGGCGGGCAGGCGTTCATAACGAAACCTTCCCTCGCCAACAGGATCCCTGGGACTATTCTCGGACCTAATGCTGAGGATTCGCTTCGCCAGATTGAAACAATGCTTACTAACAACTGATCTACAAACTACCCGAGAGAAATCAATGAAGATTAAAACTTTTACCTTCCGTTCAACCATGCCGGCGACGGCGACTGAACTCCGCGCGTTGCACGCGGATCCGAAGACGTTTTCCCACCTCACGATGCCGCCTATCATTCTGCAAGTGCTGCGAGATGACCGCAACTCCCTGACGAATGGTGAAATCGCATTCCGTCTCTGGTTCGGTCCGTTTCCAGTAAACTGGCTTGCCCGGCATGAAAGCGGCCCGACGCCGGAATCGTTCAAGGATGTTCAAGTAAAGGGGCCGCTCTATTTTTGGGAACATGAGCACGTGATCGAATCAACCGGCAGCGGTTCTGTTCTGACGGACCGGATCCGCTTCGCCCATAAACCAGGGCTGTCCGGTTTACTTACACGTCTCCTGTTCGACGGCCTGCCGCTTCGTCTTCTGTTCGTGTACCGGCACTGGCAAACCCGCCGGCTCCTACTTTCACGGCAGTTTGAAAAGAAAGACCCGTTTCAATTGCGAGCGAAAGATGCTTGAGACAGCGCTCAGCGCTTCGTTGTTCGTCATCAGAGTGAGGAGTCTCCTGCTGGATTCTCCCAATTGAATTAGTTGATCAGAGTAAATCGGAGAATAATATGATCCTTGTAACAGGTGCATCCGGCTACGTTGGTAGCCATATCGTGAAAAAACTCGTCGAGGCCGGCAAGCCGGTCCGTGCGATGGTCTACAACCCGGCCCGAGCAAAGGAAGAGGCGCGCCTCAAAGACCTGGATGTTGAATGGGTACAGGGCGATGTCACCCGGCCTGATACGCTTGAGAAAGCCCTGGAGGGTGTTGAGGCAGTCATCCACACTGTCGCCATCGCAATTGAAAAGGGTGGCCGTAAATACGAGACCATCAATTACGAAGGGACCGTGAACATGGTTCGCGCGGCGAAGAAAATGGGTGTGCGGCGCTTCCTCAATATGTCACAATTAGGCGCGTCGGCGGAGCTTCCTTACCGGTTCCTCGCTTCAAAAGGCAAAGCGCAGGACTATGTCGCAGACTCCGGGCTGGATTGGTCGGCGGTGCGGCCTTCCGTGATCTGGGGTCCAGAGGACGAGTTTGCAAATACTTTTGCCAGGCTTGTCCCCCTGACACCAATTATTTTTCCTATTGTCGGCGATGAAGACGCCAAATTTCAGAGCATCTGGGTGGATGATGTCGCCGAAGTATTTCTGAAAATCCTCGAAGATGACTCGACGATCGGCAAGGAGTTCGAAATCGGCGGGCCGGAGATCATGACCCTCGAAGAGATCGAGCGCAGGACACTGAAGGCCATTGGAAAGAAAAGATTGATGGTGCGATTCCCGATGCCGCTTTTACGAGTGGTCGTCGCGATTATAGAAACGCTTCTCCCGGCTCCGCCAGTCACACGCAGCCTGCTGGAACTATTGGCCGTGCCGAACACGACCACCAACAACCAGGTCTACCAATTTGTCGAGTCGCCGCGGCCGTTCACAGCGGAAAACGCAAGACCGTACATGCAAAAATTCACAGTCAAACAAACCATTTCTCAATTTTTTGGTAAGTGACCTTCGCAAGGTTTAAACCTTGCGAAGGTGCCCCTAAACGAACCTATGAAACGCATTGTTATCATCGGTGCAGGCGTCGGTGGGCTCACGACGGCTGCTGTCTTATCCCGCAAGGGTCTGGACGTTACCGTTCTCGAAGCCCACGTATACCCGGGCGGCTGCGCCGGTACATTCTTCCACCAGGGCTACCGTTTCGACGCCGGCGCAACGCTGGCCGGCGGGTTTTATCCCGGAGGCCCGATGGCCGCTGTCGCACAGGCCGCAGGGATTGACCGGTGGCCGCTGCTCAAGAAAGATGCGGATATGCCAGCGATGGATGTCCACCTGCCGGATGGCAGAATGGTCAGCCGCTGGTCGGACGATCGCCGGCATCAAGAGCGCCAGGTGACTTTCGGACCAGAAGGTGAACGCTTCTTCCGATGGCAAGAAAACGCGGCAGACGCGCTATGGTCAATTGCCATGCGCAATATTCCCTGGCCGCCGCAGACACTCAACGAAGGGATTCGCCTGGCCGGCCAGACCGGCGCCTGGCTGATGGAAGACCTGCGCCGACTGTCGCCGTCATTCCTGGCGGATGCTTTCCGCCCTGCAGCCGCACACCTTGGGAACGCGCCGGCGAGTTTGAAGGCATTCATCGATGCACAGCTGCTCATATCAGCTCAGGCGACGAGCGACCAGGCGAACGCGCTCTATGCCGCTGCCGCGCTCGATCTGCCCAGGCGAGGCGTCGTCCATCTTTCAGGTGGGATGGGAGCGATTGCTGATGAACTGACCGCTGCCGTGCGCGCAAACGGTGGGCGGGTCCTGTTCCGACGCGAAGTCACAGGAATCCGGTTCGAAAACAACCATCCTGTTTCCGTCGAAACGAAGCGTGGAGAATCTTTTCCTGCTGACCTGGTCATTGCAAATCTGACTCCGTGGAATATCGCCCGACTGTTAGGAGATGCTGCGCCGCGAAAACTCAAGAAACTGCCTGCGTACCCTGCGAACGGCTGGGGGGCCTTCATGGTCTACGCCGGAGTGGATAAGGCCCTTGTTCCGAAAGGGTTCAACCTGCACCACCAGGTCGTTCCAGCTGGCCCGCTGGGAGAAGGTAACAGTGTATTCCTTTCCCTTTCACCAGAAGAAAGCACCGGCCGTGCGCCTGCAGGTTTCCGCGCTCTGACGATCAGTACTCATTCCAGACTGGCGCCGAGGTGGTCTCTTTTCAATGACGACCCGGACGGCTATGACGAGCGAAAAAAGGTATACGTGGACCGGATCCTGGCTCAGGCCGAACGTGCCTTGCCTGGCTTGCGGGAAGCTGTCGGTCTCGTCCTCCCGGGTTCACCTGTCGCATTTCAACGGTTCACTCGTCGTTATGCGGGATGGGTCGGCGGTTTTCCGCAAACAAACCTGTTTAATACCTGGGGTCCGCGGATCATGCCTGGCGTTTGGATGGTTGGAGACAGTATCTTCCCGGGGCAGTCTACTGCTGCTGTTGCGCTGGGTGGGCTGCGTGTAGCGCACGCCATCCTGCTCGAAACCTTCCCGGCTTATGCAGAAATACTTTCCCCCGAACATGCCCAGTTTGGTAAGCCGGAACTCACGCCTCAGCAAAACCCGGAGATGCTGCATTAATCAAATCGATAGATTACGAATCGAATGCTGGTCCAAACCAGGAAAAATGAAATTTTTTCATCCGGCCGATTTGCAGAACAAGAGAAAACAAAAAAGGAGTAAATATGTTCCATTTAGATGCAGCTAAATTGGAAAATCAATTCGAAATCAGGCCATACAGCAACGGCCTCGGATCCGAGGTCAGGACTGGCCTTGTGGAGGAGGCGGTATCAACGATCCTGGCAAATATAGGAGAAGATGCGGGCCGTGACGGCCTTTTACGGACGCCAAACCGCGTCGCGCGCATGTACAATGAGCTGACAGCCGGATATCACACTGACCCGATCAGGCTTCTCAACGGCGCGATGTTTGACGTGGACTACGATGAGATGGTCATCGTGAAGGATATCGATTTTTTCAGCCTCTGCGAACATCACATGCTGCCGTTCAACGGAATGGTCCACGTTGCTTACATCCCGAAGGGTAAGGTCGTTGGCCTCAGCAAAATTCCGCGCATCGTCGAGATGTTCGCTCGCCGGCTGCAGGTACAGGAGCGGCTGACAACCCAGATAGCCGATTTCATCGAAGAAGTATTGCAGCCGAAAGGCGTCGCCGTGGTTGCCGAGGGGGTACATATGTGCATGGTCATGCGCGGCGTGAAAAAGGCCAATGCCAGTATGACCACGAGTGCAATGCGAGGCCTGTTCAAAACCGATGGGAAAACGCGAGATGAATTCCGCAGCTTGATTCGCTGAGAATGGAATCAGGGCTAAATAAAAAAAAAAGAGAGACTGTTCGATTGGTCTCGCTTATCAATTCAACCGGGCTTCTGTCTGGACCAGTTCCGCCAGTAGTGCCCGGATCGGGGTGAGGTCTGCAGCGCGGTATTTCCTTAATATGTAAGATTCCAGGTAGTATATCGCTTCCCTACGACGACCGCACTTGAAATTGATCAAACCAATATCACGCATGTGACTGGGTTTGTTCGGCTCTGTTACCTGGAGTAGTTCTAAGGCACGGAGTGTACAGGTCCAATTCTTCTCCTGCATGTAGACCAGGCGCAGGTTGTTAAGCATGCGGACAATAATATCGCGATGCGAGACCGGCCGGAGCCAATCCGGGTTGAATGCCATTTCAAGGTTGCCCAATTGCCGGACAAGGGCCTTGCAATCGCTGATATTCAACAACCGGCCTCCGTGGAACGGATCGATGTACAACCTGCGACCGCCGGTGTTGATGGTTGCGATGAAATGTCCAGGTAGTCCAATCCCCTGGAATGAAAGTCCCATCCGGTTGCCGACTTCGATCAGTATCACGCATAGCGAAATCGGTAAACCCAATTTCCTGTCCAGCACCTCATTTAGAAAGCTGTTGCGGGCGTCGTAATAATTCGTACTGTTCCCGCGAATCCCGCCAGGACCGAAAAGAATACGGGCGAGCGCGGTCGCTTTATCCGCTTCCGGCATATTTTCAGGAATGTTTTGTGTTGCACGGCGTGACAGGCTGGTGATAAGGTTGAGGTAATGCGGGATATCCAGGTCGGGGTAGGCGATTGCCTGTGAAAAGGCCAATGCTGCCTCAGATAGCTGGACCGGGTCTTCAATCTGGGAGAGGTATTGCTGTGAGATCATTTCTTGTCCATAGGCAAAGTGAAATAAAAGGTGCTGCCTTGCCCTAACCGGCTGTCCACGCCGACCTCACCGCGAAGTTTATCAACGATCCGCCGCACGATCGCCAGCCCCAGTCCGTGACCTTCCGCTTCGCTGCCCTGCAGGCGGGTGAATTCTTTGAAGAGAAACGCGTGATCTTCAGCGGCGATTCCGTTCCCATTATCTTGCACCCAGAAACGAATTTTTTCCCTGTTTTCTTCCGCGCCAAGGACGATTTTTGGCGGTGTTCCGCCATATTTAAGGGCATTGCTGATGTAATTTACCCAGACTTCTTCAATCCAGGGTTCATACCCGAGCGCTGCCGGCCAGGATTCCGGCATTTCGATTTCTGCTGAAGTTTCCTGGACCATTGATTCCAGTCGTTGAATACTGCTCTCAACTACACGGTCCATCCTGATGGGCTGAAATTGCACTTCCGTGGCACCGATATTGGCGAGGAGTAGAAGTTCGTCAATAATCTCTGCCATTTTATTGGCCGAGCCTTCAATCTGTTCGATCGCATCGAGTTGTGCGGAAGATGTAGCTTGAAGCTTTTCTTTTAGCAAATAGGTATAACCGTAAATACTGGCAATCGGTGTTTTGAGGTCGTGTACAACTGTGGACGTAAAGGCTTTCAAATCAGTATTAATTGCCCCCAGTTCTTGAT
Source organism: Anaerolineales bacterium (assembly GCA_041564295.1). Taxonomy (GTDB): domain Bacteria; phylum Chloroflexota; class Anaerolineae; order Anaerolineales; family JABWBV01; genus DATDOR01. The sequence continues at coordinate 12,372 of JBFGQG010000046.1, forward strand.
TGACTCGGTTTAATTCTTCAAGATAGTCCTGGCTCATTTTGTAATATGAATGAAGGATTCTTGAGAGAAGAAACGAAATAAGTGTTGAGAAGACGAGGATGATCAATAGCGCTAACCAATCTACACTTCCGGCTATAGTCATCACGATTAAAGACAATACCAGCATGGAAACATCGAATGCAAGGACAATTTTCCATTCGTTGTCGAAGATTGTCATCAACTTGGAAATCCTTCGCTCGAAGGCTTTATCTTTGATGCCCATGGTTCAATTATACGCTAGCTTGAGTCAATTCTTCCGGCTAACCTCCCGTCGACCAATTCGAAAATGATATCGGCAGCCGCATGCACGTTCGGATCATGGCTGGCGATGACTACCGTTACGCCTGTATCCCTGACGATCTGCCGGAGCAGAGCAATGATTTGCGCGCCAGTCGTTGTGTCGAGCTGTCCGGTGGGTTCATCTGCAAGGAGCAGGGCAGGCTTGTTGACGAGCGCCCGAGCAATTGCAACGCGCTGCTGTTCACCGCCGGAAAGCTCGTATGTGCGATGTTCCGCCCGTTCGTTCAAGCCGACCAGGCCCAGAACTTCGCGAACACGGGCTTGCCGTATTTTGCGAGGTGCGCGCACCATGCGTAGCGGTATTTCAACGTTCTCTCCGGCTGAGAGATACGGCAGCAGGCCGAATGTCTGGTAAACGAATCCGATCTTGGAGCGTCTCATGTGAATCTTCTTCCGCATTGGTAATTTTGTGAGGTTCTCGTCGCCAAAATAGACTGCCCCCCCTGTCGGTTGGTCGAGGCCAGAGATCAGATTCAAGAGAGTCGTTTTCCCTGAACCCGAGCGACCCTTCAAGACTGAGAGGTTTCCAGGAGGTATATCGAACGAGACATCGTGGACAGCATGAACCTGCTCCGCGCCCAGATTAAAAGTGCGCCAGACGTTCTCACAGCGAATTATGATGCCTGGGGTCGCAGATCTAACTGCGGTCCGATCCTCTGAATCCTTGCTGTCCGGATCGGACCGGGTTTGCGTTTCATCTTTTCGAAGCTCTGCATAAGGGTCTTCAGCGGCGCGTGCCATGAAATCGCTCATGGATGGCGGTTTCCAGTATATCGATTTGCCTGCAAGCTCGTCGCTGGAGGGCACAGAATCCTCCGGCCAGACGGAAACATGGTCAGGTTCCAGCCGCACTTTTACCC
>JBFGQG010000047.1:0-13346 GCA_041564295.1 Anaerolineales bacterium
GCCAAGGATTTTTACCGGGTGAGCCAGCAGGTCTTCTAGGTAGGCGATCCGCTCATTGATTTCTTTATGCTCGTCTTCAATTTTTTGCCGCTCGAGGGCCGCTAACCGCCGCAGCTGCATGTCGAGGATCGCCTGCGCCTGCACTTCTGTGAGCTTGAAGTTTTCCATTAGCCGGCTGCGTGCGGTATCCACGTCGGGCGATTCCCGGATGGTTTTGATCACCGCGTCCAGATTCGCCAGCGCGATGAGCAGACCTTCTAATATGTGCGCCCTCGCTCTGGCTTTCTCGAGTTGGAACTGGGTCCGGCGCGTAATGACTTCCTGCCTGTGATCGATGTAAATATTGAGCGACCGCTTGAGGGAGAGAAGCCGCGGTTCTCCGCCTACAAGCGCCAACATTTGCACGCCGAACGTCGACTGCAGAGGCGTGTACTTGAACAGGCGGTTCAGCACCATCTTTGGCTGAGCACCGCGCTTGAGTTCGATCAAGATGCTCAAACCCCGGCGGTCGGACTCATCCCGCAGGTCGCTGATGTCGTCAATCCGGCCGGACCGCACAAGTTCGGCGATCCGCTCGATCAGATTCGTGACATTGGTCATGTACGGCACTTCGGTTATGACGATCTGGAATTTTCCCCCACGCCCTTCTTCGATCCGGGCTTTACCGCGCACGATCAATTTGCCGCGGCCGGTGCTGTAGGCCTGTTTGACCCCGTCCATTCCGATAATGATTCCGCCGGTCGGGAAGTCCGGACCTTTGACGAACCCCATCAGGTCTTCCATGGTGATGTCTTCCAACTGGTCGTAGTTGTCGATCATGAAGATGATCGCATTGGCCAGCTCGCGCAGGTTGTGCGGGGGGATGTTCGTCGCCATGCCGACCGCGATGCCGGATGAGCCGTTCAACAGCAGGTTCGGGAGGCGGGCCGGCAAAACCAGCGGCTCTTGAAGCGACCCGTCAAAGTTTTCACCAAAATTGATCGTATTTTGATCAATGTCCGCCAGCATCTCCTCGGCCATTTTCGCCATGCGCGCTTCGGTGTAGCGCATCGCCGCTGGTGAATCGCCGTGGATTGAGCCGAAGTTACCCTGGCCGTCCACGAACAGATAGCGCATGGAAAAATCCTGCGCCATGCGCGCCATCGCATCGTAGACGGCCATATCACCATGTGGGTGATATTTACCGAGTACTTCACCGACGATGCGGGCCGATTTCTTGTATGACACGTTAGAGCGCATACCCATATCATGCATGGCAAACAAGATCCGGCGGTGTACGGGTTTCAAACCGTCGCGCGAGTCGGGCAACGCCCGTGCCACGATCACGCTCATTGCGTAATCGAGATACGCCGAACGCATTTCATCATTGATGTCTATTTGTTGAATGGATGAGCCATCATTGTCCATCAAGCAGTCCTTCAGAAGGGGGATTCAGACAGGTCGGCTGCACTGGTCAGGAGCCGGACGAACTCTGAAAATGTTGGTTTTCCGCATCCGAAACTACAAACGAAGATACCCCTATATGCAGGGAATCACTATCGTTTTTGGGACATCCTCCCCATATCTTAGACCATTCTATTGATCTCCAGGTGGTTTCGGACAAGGTCTTAATTATACCTCAGGCAGGCTGAAATCGCGTGAAACGGGGCGTGTTTTAGAACGAAAAAAACAGCGTGCGGGGCGCCTGGACGGCGAACCCGCACGCTGTAATTCAGGTAAAGATAAAGATGGTTTTCAGTCTAATTTTCCGGTGATAATCGCCTGTTTGACCTCAGCAATTGCTTTTGTGACGTGGATCTCACGAGGGCACGCTTCCGTACAATTGAATGCCGTGCGGCAGCGCCAGACACCCATTTCATCTGCAAGGATCTCAAGGCGCTCAGCGGCAGCCGCGTCTCGGCTGTCAAAAACGAACCGGTGCGCATTGACAATCGCAGCAGGCCCGACATACCGCCCATCGGACCAGAAGGAGGGACAGGAGGTCGTGCATGCCGCGCACAGGATACACTTCGTCGTGTCGTCGAAGCGCTCGCGCTGCTCGATCGTCTGCAGCCGTTCTTTGCCGTCTTCAGGCAGTTCACCATCATTCACCAGGTAAGGCATCACTGAGCGGAAGGAATCGAAGAACGGCTCCATATCCACCAGCAGGTCTTTCTTGATCGCCAGCCCCAGGATAGGTTCTACCGTTATCTGGTCCGTGTCCAGGTCTTGAACGAGTACTTTGCAGGCCAGCATATTACGGCCGTTTATCCGCATGGCATCTGAGCCGCATACCCCGTGGGCGCAGGACCGGCGATACGTCAACGTGCCGTCCTGGTATCCTTTGACATACTCAAGCAGGTCAAGCACGCGATCCGTCGGGACTGCTTCGACTTTATAAGTCTCGTAATGCGGTTTGCTATCCTTCTCTGGGTTGTAGCGGAGAATTTTTAGCGTAATCGTTTGCTTCTTGGTCGGCATGAGATTCTCCTAGTACACTCTTTCTTTCGGTTCGTATTTAGTGAATACGACGTCCTTATAACGAAGCTCAACACCATCATCCTTTAACCAGGCCATGGTGTGTTTCATCCATTTTTCATCGTCACGCTTCGGAAAGTCTTCGCGTGCGTGAGCGCCGCGGCTCTCTTTTCGAGCCTGCGCAGAGGCGGCAGTGACCTCTGCAATCTCGAGCAGGTTGCCCAGCTCCCAGGAGTTGAGCAGGTCGGTGTTGTACACTTTGCCCTCATCGCCCGAGCGTACGTTTTTGAACCGTTCACGCAGTTCGCGAATCTTCTCAACCGCTTTCTGCATGCCTTCTTCAGTCCGGAAGACGCCGACGTGATCCATCATGGCGTCTTTCATTTCATTGGCGATTTCCGTGGCGTTTTCGGTGCCGCTGCCGTTCAGCAGAGCGTCCATTTGGCCGCGCGCGTCATCAGCTGCATCATTCGGCAAAGGCTGGTAATCCGCGCCTTTGGCGTACTCTGCTGCGCGCAGGCCAGCGTATTTGCCGAAAACCAGGATGTCAAGCAGCGAGTTGGTCCCAAGCCGGTTGGCCCCGTGTACGGATACGCAGGCACATTCGCCGGCAGCGTAGAGACCGGGCAGCACGGTGTTCATTTCATCGAGTATGACTTCACCATACTTGTTCGTCGGGATTCCGCCCATTGCATAATGAGCGGTAGGTTGGACGGGCATGGGATCCTTCAGCGGGTCAACCCCGAGGTACGTTTTGCAGAAGTCGATGATGTCCGGCAGTTTTGTGAGGATCTCTTCCCCTGTTACCCGGTAAGGAGAGCCGTCCGGCTGAGTACGCCTGTCCAACTCGGCGTACTTGTTGACGGTTTCCGGGCGGACATCGAGATGCAGGTAGCGTCCCCCGTCGATGCCGCGCCCGTCCTGGATTTCGAGGTACATGGCCCGGCTCACAACATCACGGGATGCGAGGTCTTTCACAGTGGGTGCGTAGTCGTCCATGAAGCGTTTGCCGTCTTTATTGACCAGCACACCGCCTTCGCCGCGCACGCCTTCAGTAATCAGGATACCCAGTTTGAAAATGCCGGTCGGGTGGAATTGGAAGAACTCGAGGTCTTCGGCAGGAATGCCGCGCCGCATTGTGATCGCAAGACCGTCGCCGGTGTAGGCATAGGCATTGGAGGTGATGCTCCAGACGCGGCCGTGGCCGCCGGTTGCGAAGACGACCGATTTGGCCTTGAACACGTGATACTCGCCAGTCGCCAATTCGATGGCAACCACGCCGGAAGTAGCGCCGTTGCCCATTATCAGGTCGACAACGTGGTATTCGTCAAAAAATGTGACGTTGTTCTTGATGCACTGCTGGTAGAGCGTCTGCAGGATCATGTGACCGGTCCGATCCGCTGCATAGGCCGCGCGCCGGACGGGTTTTTTTGTGACGTTGTTGGTGTGGCCTCCGAAAGGCCGTTGGGCAATCCTTCCATCCGCAGTTCGGGAGAACGGCAGGCCCATGTGTTCGAGTTCGTATACGATCGGGATGGCTTCGCTGCACATGAATTCGATCGCGTCCTGGTCGCCGAGGTAATCGCTGCCTTTGACGGTATCGAACGTGTGCCAGTCCGGCGAATCTTCTTCTTCATTACCCAGCGCCGCACCGACCCCACCCTGTGCAGCCCCAGTGTGTGACCGGGTCGGGTAGAGTTTGCTCAAAACAGCCGTTTTAGCGCCGCGCGAGGCGTACAAACCGGCCATGAGACCGGCACCGCCTGCGCCGACGATGACAACTTCGTATTCGTGTATTTTAGTCATTCTGAACTCCGGTTATCCTGCTCCAGCGAGATTATTCAAAGCAGCCGCGATGATCGCGTGAGCCCCGATGATGCTGACGACCAACCACAGGATAAAGATCACAATTGAAACGATGCGCTGGGCGGAAGCCGAATGGATGAAATCCAGGGCAACCTGGCGCAGGCCGTTCATTCCATGTGCGAAGGCAAAAGCCAGCAGCAGGATATCGTAGGTAATCCAGACCGGATTCCCCCACCGTTCTATCGCATACAGGAAGGCTCCACCCTCAGTTTCTGCAATTTTATGTACACCGACAAACACATCCTGCAGCACGACGTGCACCCAGACCAGCGGGATCAATGCAAACGCGATGTAACGCATCCATTTCCATGCCGTGATTTCGTAATTGCGCGGGGTTTTAACTCGTCGAATAGTTTGTGCTGTCATCTCGGCTCCTATATCCATCCAAGGGTATCATGCAGCAAGCGATATCCCATGATGGCAGCAGCCGGCAGCCAAAGCACAATGCTGACGGCTATCGTCCAGCGAGCCGAACTGCGCTGCCCAGGGATGTTCCACCCGGCAGGTTTCCACATGTCGTAATAAGCGATCCGCAAGCCGTTGACGCCGTGAAAGATCACGCAAAATACCAGTGCGATCTCGCCGATCATAAAGTACCACGTGGTATAGAGTTCGATCGCATGCTGATAAAGCTCGGGATTGGTATACGCCCAGGATGTATCGACGATGTGGACGATCAAGAACAATAGCGTGCCCAGGCCGGTGATCCGGTGCAACAGAAAGCTGAGATGTCCCTCACGTCCGCGATACGTCGCGTACCCTGAAAGGGTCGTTTTGAGGGATTCGATAAAGGTTGACATCTGTCCTCCTCTGGCAAAAATGTTCCAGGCCAGGATGGATGCAAGGCGAATGGTTTTCCTTTAGCTGAAAATTACGGCGGGGTTCGCCCACCGCCACCCCCTGGTTTGGGCTAATCAAAGTACGCTGCATCGGTCCTGCCGAATGTGGTTATTATAGCACCGGGCAATACGAATACTGCCGGGTTTGCCCGGCAGTATTCGTGAATTTCCTAACCCATATGCTTGATGACGGCGCCGGCAAACTCGGACGTCTTGAGCTTGGTCGCGCCTTCCATCAGGCGATGGAAATCGTAGGTAACTGTCTTGGCCGAGATAGCGCCTTCTACGCCCTGGATGACCAGGTCGGCGGCTTCTTTCCAGCCCATGTACCGAAGCATCATTTCACCGGACAGCACGACTGAACTCGGGTTGACGACGTCTTTGTCTGCATACTTCGGTGCAGTCCCGTGTGTTGCTTCGAACACGGCATGACCCGTTATATAGTTGATGTTCCCGCCGGGGGCAATCCCGATCCCGCCGACCTGAGCGGCCAGCGCGTCGGAAAGATAGTCCCCATTGAGGTTCATGGTCGCGAGCACGTCGAATTCACGCGCCCGGGTGATGGTTTGCTGGAAGACGATGTCTGCGATAACGTCTTTGATCAACAGGCGCCCGCTTTTCAGTGCAGCATCCTGCTCTGCATTGGCGGCTTCTTCGCCCTTCGCCTCCTTCGTGCGCTCCCACTGCGCCCAGGTGTAGACCTGATCACCGAACTCTTTTTCCGCAACCTCATATCCCCAGTTGCGAAACGAGCCTTCCGTGTACTTCATGATGTTGCCTTTATGGACAAGCGCAACGTTGCTGCGGCCGTTCTCGAGCGCCCACTGGATCGCCGCGCGCACCAGGCGCGTTGTGCCTTCAATGGAAACCGGCTTCAAGCCGAGGCCGACGGTGTCCGGGAAGCGCATCTTGGCGTATTCTTCGGGGAAGTTTTCTTTCAGCAGCGCTTTGAAGCGTACGTTGCTTTCTGTTCCTTGTTCGAACTCGATCCCGGCATAGATATCTTCCGTATTCTCGCGGAAAACGACCATATCGACATCCTGTGGACGCAGAACAGGAGAAGGGACCCCCTGGAACCAGCGTACAGGCCGCTGGCACACATAGAGATCCAGAAGCTTGCGGAGTGCAACGTTCAGGGAACGGATGCCGCCGCCGATGGGGGTAGTCAACGGGCCTTTGATGCCGACGAGGAATTCCTTGAAAGCTTCAACGGTCTCTTCCGGCAACCAGCTGCCGAAATTATCAAAGGCCTTTTCCCCTGCATAGACCTCCATCCACATGATTTTGCGCTTCCCCCTGTAAGCTTTTTCGACTGCCGCATCGAGAATGCGCACGGACGCACGCCAGATGTCACGGCCGGTTCCGTCACCCTCTATGAAAGGGATAATCGGTTGATCGGGAACGTTTAATTTTCCGTTTGCAATAGAGATTTTGCCGCCGTTTGCGGGCACTTTGATGATTTTGTAGTCCATAAAGGACCTCCCTTTGTAGAAATTTGCACAAATTATAGCACGGTAGAGATCCCCTCCGAATTAACCGTTGCGAAATTTCTCATCTCCCTGCTATAATCTCGTCTATGCCACGAGGCTACCGGTACATTTTCCTTGGTCTTCTCCTGTTAGGCCTGGCGGCTTTTTCCTGGAAGGTGGGACATTCGCAGAGCGCAGATTCTGAGTATTTCTCCCAAACAGGGCATTTCGTCGAAGGGGATTTCCTGTCTTTTTATTATTCTGCACATGACCCGCAGCTGGTCTTCGGTTTCCCGTTAACAGAGGCCTTTATCAACCGTGAAGGCGTCATGGTCCAGTATTTCCAGCGCGCACGGTTCGAACTCACTGCTGGAGGTCAGGTCCGGTTGACGCCTATCGGCCGAGCCCTCTACGAACCTGGCCGGCCCCTATCAAACCTGGACTCAAACCCGGCGACCTGCCGCATCTTCGATACAGGCTTTCCTGTCTGTATGGATTTTCTGGCGTTCTTTGATGCCCACGGCGGAGTGGACCAGTTTGGACGCCCCATCTCGCGATCTGAAGTCGATGGGATGCGCATCGTCCAGTATTTCGAATATGCTCGCCTGGAATGGTATCCGGAAACGGATGACCCGCGCCTCCAGGTCCAGCTGGGCCTCCTCGGCTGGCTGTACTTCCATGACCAAAAAGAGGACCCGGGCCGGTTGATTTCATCTGCGACGCCGAACGTGATCAACATCACCAGCCTGCGAGTGCACGCCTTCCCGGCTGCCACGACTGCACGTGAGGGTGACACCCTATCGATCTTCGTGGTCGTGCAGGACCAGGCTTTCTCGCCGGTTGAGGCCGCAGATTTAGTGGTTGCGATCACGGGAAGTGACGTTCTGCAGGGGATCTACCAGGTCGTAACAAATGCTCACGGTTTCGCGGAGCTGACGCTCTTGGTTCCGCCGGGCATCACACCCGGGACAAAGGTCATGGTCGACGTCACGGCCTCGTTTGCCGGGTTGAGCAAAAGCACACGGACATCATTCCGGGTCGTGCCCTGATCCGAACTATCCGCCTAGAATCAATAACGGCGAGCACATAAACTTGCTCGCCGTTTTCGTTATTCCGAACAACGGATTAAATTCCGCCAGTCATCAGGTTCTTCAACATTTCACGGTAAGGCGCAGCGTTTGCCGGGTCCAGGTCGATAATAGCCTGGATTGCGTGGCGCGCACCATCGAGATCATGGTCATCGAGAAGCTGGTTGCCGATCTCATCCCAGATTTCGATCGCCCTATCCAGGTTGCCGGCGAGCTGGTACTGCTCCGCCAGCGTCCTTTTGAGCGGTATCTGTTCGGGATTATTTGCAACAAGGCTTTCGAGCGTTTCCAACGTTTCGTGCTGTTGGCCTTTACGGTTCAGATATGCAATGTAATTCCCGAGTGCAGCCAGGGCGCCTTTTTCGTTCATCAAGCGGAAATATAGTTCGACCAGGCCTATAGAAGCTTTCCGATCGCCCGCGTCAATGCGTACGATTTGTTCAAAGATCTTGACCGCCTGTTTCCAATCCAGCCTCTGGAGATCGATATCGGCGAGGTGATGGAGGATTTCGATCGTCCACTCCGAGGGCACCTTTGCCTGCTGGGAAAGATTGAGCGCTCGTTGGTACATTTCCCTCGCCCGGTCCAGTTCAGCCAGGCGATAATAAACGTCACCCAGATCGAGATATTCCTGGACGGTATTTTCAACTTCGCCTGAGGCGGTCAACTGCTCAATTAACTGCTTACGGGCAGAAAGGTCCAGCGGCGCCATTCGTGTGATCCGGCGGAATAGATCGATGGCGCGATCCGCTTCGCCTCGTGCACTGTACGCTCTTGCAACGGTGTTGAATTTTGAAATCGCCTCTGAGAGCCGGTCTTGTTTGACAAGGATCTCACCCATAAACGTATGCAGTGGTAAATATGTCGGCGCATACTGGATTGCATTGAAAGATTCTTCCATCGCGATGCGGTAGAACCCCCGCCGGGCAAGGTCGTGGATATGTGTGAGCATATCGACGACATGGCTGCTCTGCAGCTGGGTGATCAGGTCGATGATCGGCAATGGCGGCATTTCCTCGCTCTGAAGAGGCAGCTGTTCCCTCATCCGGCTGATTTTTTCCATCCACTTTTCCTGCACAAGCAGCTTGTCGATGCGATGGATGATCTTTTCATGGGCTTCCGGATTCGACTCGTTGATAAAGGCCTCAATCAGCGGCTCGTAGGCCTGCAGCAGCGCTGCACTCTGAGATTCCGGAACAGCCATTGCGTCTGCCAGGCGGATTGCCTCAAAATACTGGATAGCGCTTTCCCGCATCCGGTCCAGACGATGCAGGATACGGCCCGATAACAGCCGGGAGGAGAGTGCAAAGTTCGCATTTTTTACGGAGACCTGAAGCCTGCGGATGGCATTTTCCAGCCCACCGTCACGCTCGTACAGCACACCGAGTAAATAATAAGCCGCAGGACTGTCCAGTCCGATGGCGATTGCCCGTTCGATTTCTTCTGCCGCCTGCCGGTTATGGTTGCGCGCCTGTAAATCCACTGCCTGGGTAAGATGCATGATGATACGCGTCTGGTCCAAATGGACTCTGTTCAACGGTCCGGTCCCGATGGCGACTGCCTGCAAGCTCCGTATTTCGCCTTTGTGCGTGCCTCCATCCTCACCTTCAAAAATCATACCGGCAAGCTCCGCCAATGCAGCGTTTTCGGCAGCGTCGATGGGATTCCTGGCAGCAGTTTCGGCTTCCTGCGGGGCGTCTAACTGCGGCATTTTGCGTTGAGCGACCAGCAGCGGTTCCCGCCGGACCGGCTTTGAATCCGGCAGGGGCAGGAGCTGGTTTGCTCGAAGCAGACCCAGTGCTTGCTGAGCTTCCTGGTTCTTGGGCTGCAGGGACAGCGCATGCTGCAGGACCTCGAGCGCACGCGTTTTGTTCCCATCATGCTGCAGCAAGCTCGCGACGATGATATATTCTGCAACAGCTTGCGGAAGCTGGTTGTTGTTCTCGTAATGTTTTGCCAGCCGACTGCGCGCTTTAAGGTTATTCGGCGCGAGTCGGATCGTCCGCTGCCAGTTTTCTACTGCTTTTACCAGATCGCCGTTCTTTAAATGGACCTCAGCCACGCGCAGTGCGGTCTCCGCTCCGGCTTTGTAATGTCCCTGGACTTCAAAAATACGGGCGATACGCTCAAGCACAAGAATGTCGTTGGGTGCTTTGACAATCACCTTTCGATATTCATCAAGCGCGGAGTCAAAATCTCCCATTTCAAAGAATGCAGAGGCGATACTGATAATTGCCTGAATGCTATCGGGGAATTCTTCGAGCGCCTGCCTGTAATAGCCGACCGCTTTCCCCCATTCCTGGTCCCAGGCGGCAGAGTGTCCCAGGCTCATCATTTTCTTATAAAGTTGTTGGTCACCGGGCATAATTTAAATCCATAAGTCTGTGTGTTTTCCATGACTTATTTAATGCTGTGTATTCGGAAGAAAGTCTAAAGGATTATATATTAAAAATTCTTCTTTCGCTCGGTTCAGGAATCCGCCATCAAGACCATATCGTACCAGTTCGAACCGCTTTTCGCTTCCGTCAGCAGGGGGACACTGAGTGGGTAGGCCTTCGACATCGTGGTGCGAACGACTTCAGCCGTACGGACCGTTTCATCTTCCGGGCATTCGAAGACAAGTTCATCGTGCACTTGAAGCAGCATCCTGGCGGATAAGCCGGCTTTAGCGAGCGCACCTGGGATCTGAAGCATGGCAATCTTCAGTATATCGGCGGCTGTGCCCTGTATCGGTGCGTTGATGGCATCCCGCTCCTCCCGGGCGCGCACAGCCGGATTACTTCCTCCAGCCAGCCCCGGGAAATAGCGGCGGCGGCCCAACAGGGTTTCGACAAAACCCTGCTCGGTAGCGATCCGTCGTATCCCGTCCAGATATTTTTTTACCCCCGGGAACTGCTTGAAATATGCCTCGACGAAATCCTCGGATTCGGCAAGTGTGAGATCAGTCGTGCGCGTGAGACCGAAAGCGCTCATTCCGTAAATCAGGCCGAAGTTGATCGCTTTTGCATGGCGGCGCTGGTTTCGATCGACTTCATCGATCGCAATACCGTAAACGGCAGCGGCCGTGGTGGCATGGATGTCCTGCCCTGCCCGGAAGGCGGCGATCATCGCCTCATCACCAGACATGTGGGCGACGACCCGTAGCTCCACCTGGGAATAATCCACTGCGAGTAGCTGGTGGCCCGGATCAGCAACGAAAGCACGCCGGATGCGCCGCCCAAGTTCTGTGCGGATCGGGATATTCTGAAGATTCGGGTCGCTGGAAGCTATCCGGCCGGTCACGGACCCGGCCTGGTTGTAGGAGGTGTGTACCCTGCCGGTGCGAGGGTTCACCTGGGCCGGCAGCGCATCCACATAAGTCGATTTCAGTTTCGCCAGCTCGCGGTAATTCAAAATCCAACCGACGATCTCGTGGTCGTCCTGCAGCGATTCAAGCACCCCGGCGGCGGTTGAATAATGCCCGGAAGCCGTTTTCCGAGTACCGGCTGGTGGCGCTATCCCGAGGCGATCGAACAATGCATTAGAAAGCTGCTGGGTCGAGTTGAGGTTGAATGGTTCGCCGACAGTATCGAAGATCTGTTTTTCGATCCCTTCGATCCTCCCGGTCATTTCTGCTGACATTTCAGCGAGAAATTCTGTATCAAGACGGATGCCTGCCATCTCCATGGCGCCCAGCACTTCAATCAACGGCATTTCGATCTCGTTCAACAGCTTCTCAGCACCCGCATCCCGGACCTCGCGCGCCAGGTCCGGCATCAGCCGGACGACCACCTCGGCATCATCCGCAGCGTAGGCCGCGGCGCGTGCGATCGGCACCTGGGCCATTGTGATCTGCTTGCTGCCTGTGCCGATCAGGTCCTTAATTTCGGTCATTTCGGCGTTCAAACGCACCCAGGCCAGTTTTTTGAGCCCTAAATTACGGGATGCTGGATCACGCAGCCACTCGGCGATCATTGAATCGAAAGACAGCGGGGCAACTTTTAAACCGTACCGCGCGAGAACGACATAGTCGTACTTGATGTTGTGGGCAATTTTCTGGATGCGCGGGTTCGTCAGCACAGGGCGCAGCGCACCTATTACGTCCTGCAGCGGGAGTTGTCTCCCTTTATCATGCCCGACTGGGATGTAAAACCCCTGGCCGGGCACGACCGCGAGCGAAATGCCGACAAGATCAGCCTGCATCTGGTCGGTGCCTGTCGTTTCAGTGTCGAAACTGATCACATCTGCAGTTTCAAGCGTTTTCACGAGTTCGGCGAGTCCGGCAGGCGTATCGACCACAGTCACCAGGATACCGGATGCCGGCAATCCTTCGATTTCAGATGACGCAGCAGGTTCCGGTTCAGGCGATCCGAACAGCGATAGTTGGCTGGAAGTCCCCGCTTGCGGTGCCGTACTCTTCCCTGGCGCAACTGATGGTGCGGGGGTGGCTAACCCGAAATCTTCGACCAGGGCCTGCAGACGGTTGGAAAGCGAGCGAAACTCGAGCTCTCGGAAAAGTTCGAGCATGGGGCCAGGGTCGAAGTTACCGATTCGCGCCTTTTCAAGGTTGAGCTCCACGTTCAGGTCGGTCACAATTTCCGCCAGCTTATGAGAAAGGACAGCGTTTTCACGGTCCGCGGCCAGCTTCTTGGAAACGGCTCCGCCGATCTCATCCAGGTGAGCGTAGATACCCTCCAGGGTCTCGTATTCCGCGAGGAGCTTTGCGGCCGTTTTTTCTCCCACACCAGCCACGCCCGGGATATTGTCCGATTTGTCTCCAACAAGGGCTTTAAAATCAACCACCTGGTCCGGGCGAACGCCCATTTTTTCCATGACGTCCTCTGCCTGGTAATCGCGGGCTTCCGAAAGAGACCTCCCTTCAGGCAGAGAGACGATGATCCGGTCGTCGACAAGCTGCAGGAGGTCGCGGTCGCCGGTGATAATTTTGACGCCCAGGCCTGCCGCGGCGGCTTTCTTGGCGATTGAACCGAGTACGTCATCGGCCTCATAGCCCTCCTGTTCGAGGCGTGGGATGTTAAAAATGTCGACCATCTGGCGGATTCGTTCGATCTGGATGGCGAGGTCTTCCGGCATCTTCTCGCGCGTGCCCTTGTAGTCGGAAAAAAGCTCGTCCCGAAAAGTCGCACCGACGTCGAACGCCACCATGAGGTAGTCGGGTCGGTCCTGCTCGAGATAACGCATGAGAACGCTCGCGAAGCCGTAAGTTCCGGCGGTCGGCTCCCCCTGGCTGGTCTGCCAGCGGGAACTGCTGCCGCCGCCTGCGGTCAGAGCGAAATAGGTTCGGTAGGCCAGGGCATGGCCGTCAATCAGGTAGAGTGTTTCTGGCATGGGGGTTAGTCTGTCATCCCGAGCCTTGCCCTGAGGCCAGGCCGAAGGGAAGCCGAGGGATTTCTTTTGGAATGATGAAACGCTTATTGATTCCGGACGGTATGGGCTTTATTATAGTTGATTTGAAGCGCCGGGCATGGGGAACGACTGAATGCTCGTTTTCAATCCCCCTCTGAGGCAGTATTTTGCCGGGTAAGGCACTGTGTGGGCAGCATTCGGGCGTCGTACGGGCGTTATTCCGGACGCCCCTACGTCCATTCAACCATTCACCACCCCCCAATCTATCTCTACTCGCTACC
>JBFGQG010000048.1:0-13313 GCA_041564295.1 Anaerolineales bacterium
ATCGGCATCGGCGGACCGCTGCTCCTGGGCCGCAACAAGAAACACCGGCCAGGTGTATACGGTATGGCAGGCGGGGCCGTATGCCGTCGCTGCTCAATGCCGTTTTCACGGTCGACACTGGCGCCGAACCTTCTCCTCGGGAAGCTGGAACGCTGCCCGCACTGCGGGAAGTGGGCGGTTGTGCCCCGCGCCAGCGCCTCTGCGCTCGCTGAAGCTGAGGCACGGCTTGCCGGCACAGACCAGGTAGACGGGGAACCCTTTGAGAGCGAAGAGGAAAAGAAGAAACGCCTGCTCGACGAATCGCGGTTTAGTGAATAATTATGCAAGATAGGATGTTTTAACAAGATATTTTGCATATAATATGTGAAAAAATGCTCGGGGTGGATCGCCCCGAGCATTTTTGATTCATCGATTTCAGAGCTGCACTTAGAATTCGGTTATACCGCGCGCAATTCCCCATCCTTCGAGGGTTTCTTCCAACAGGTCGAGATAGCTGTCCAATGCTTCCAGTTTGTCCGCGAAATTCTGCCCGAGCAGACCGATCTGAGTCATCATTGCGGACCAATCTTTGTGCGCTGAATGGTTGTCGGCGAGGTAGCTGACAGCGCGCGTCCAGGTCAGAAGCAGGTTCCACAGCGCATCCGCCGGGCGCTCCGACTGCATTTGAGCTTCATATGCGTTTCGGTAATACCGCTTGCGCACCGGCAGCACCGCCCAGGCTTCAGGGGCCGTGTTAGTTACCGAGCAGGCGGCGCTGTAAGCAATGTCCCATGCAGACAGGCATTGGCTCAAATCTTCGGCGCTCATTTCGCCGGCGCCTAGGATTTCCAGGAGCCCGGAGTAGAGTGCCGGCTGTCCCATCGTCTGCGTCCGCTCAAAGAATTGTGTAAGCAGGCGCCGCTCCGGCATCGGATCGCCTTCCAGACTGGCAAACCCGTTGGCTGAATCGGCTGCGGCTTGAAGAAACTTTTCAACAGTTTCGGGGCTGCTGTTTCCGGCAGATAATAAAGACATCCACGCCTGTCGTGCGCTGGCAGTAAAAGCCTGTGCGCGCGCCAGCACGTTGTCCGGTGCGAAGAACTGGTCCCTGAGGCTTGCCTGCGCAAAATCGAGAAAATGGCGTGGGTCGTGGAGGATGGTGAACTTATAGATCGCGGGTCCAAGCCAGGGATGGCTGCGCAGTTCTCGCGGCGCACGATAGTCCGTCCTGCTGTGGTTTTCTATGTCCAGCGTAATCTCTTCCGTCAGGCCGATGATTTCGCGCTTTTTCCCATTGTCGAATTCGTGGATAAAAACGAGATCGATATCCGTGCTGTCCCCCAGAAACGGCTCTTCCTCCTGAGCGAGCGATCCATACATATAAACGGCAAGGATAGAATGGCTTTCCCTGACTCGTTTCTTTACGGTCTCGTTCGTGATCTTGAGGAGGGTCTGGCGGTTGATGCGCATACTAGCTTTCCAGAGGCAGTTCGTGCTGGAACGGGGCGAGTTTGATGGCCTGGCGGATCCGGCTTTCGATCCAGGCGAGGTCTTCTTCATTCCGCACGAAGTCCAGCTCATCCGTTTCCACGGTGAGGACGGCGGATTTTGAATAATTCCTGAAGTAAGCCGTGTATGTCTGGTTCAGCTGGTCAATATATCCGGCCTCCATGTTGCGCTCATACGATCGGTCGCGCATCGCGATACGCCTCATCAACGTTTCCGTATCTGCCTTCAGGTAAACGATCAAGTCCGGTTTAGGGATTTTCTCGGCCAGCGCGGCATGAATGTTGAAGTACATATCCAGCTCATCCCCGGTGAGGTTGATCCGCGCAAAGATCGCATCTTTATCAAACGTATAGTCCGAAAGCAGATTATGGTGATTTAGACGGATAATCTCAGGAATTTCCCGCCGCTGCTGGTGGTAGCGGCTCAGCAGAAAGAACATCTGGGTCTGAAAAGCATACCGCTCACGATCTTCGTAAAACCGTGCCAGGAATGGGTTCTCTTCGAACACTTCCAGGCAGATTTTCGCTTCAAACGATTCCTGCAGCATGCGGACGAGGGTGGTTTTCCCAACCCCAATTACACCTTCGACGGCAATAAACATAGTTGCAGTAGGATACCACAATTGACCTGTAACGGAATGCCTGGGAAGAAATCAACCTGGTTTCTACAGCAGAACTGCCCCGGATTTCCAGGGCAGTTCTGCCACGAACTGAAATAAGTCTTCCTGCAATCGCAGCGTTATGGCTTGTTTTCGTCTAAAGCTTGAGCATCCTTTAACATGATAGACCTCCGGTTTGGCTGGTTCTCTCAAACTCAGCTTACACCAGAGGTCTATCATGTTCAACTGCCACTCGCCCGAAGATTAAATCCGGGGTATGTCTTGGCTGCGAGCTCGTCGTTTTCAGTCCTGAGCTATATCTTCGAGCTGGGACAACATTTCTTCCAGCAGGTCGAACCCGCCCTGCCAGAATGCCTCAGTTGAGACATCAATCCCCGCACGGCCCAGCACCTCCATCGGCGCTGCCGAACCTCCAGCGGACAGGATTGCAAGGAACCGGGGCTTGAAGTCCTCCCCTTCCACCTGGTATTGGCGATAGAGCGCCAGCACGAGGAGCTGCCCAAAAGCGTAGGCGTAGACGTAGAACGGCACACCGTATATGTGCGGAATAGAGACCCATTCCCATTTGAACTCCTCGGCAATGGACATCGAATTCCCGAACTGAATTTCGAGGTTCTTCATGTAAGCCTCGGCGAGTTCATCCACCGAAGCGCCTGACCGGATCATCTCGTGCGCTTCCTTTTCAAACAAGGCAAAAAAGGTCTGACGTCCAATCGTCGCATAGGCGTCGTCCATCTGGCGGAAAAGGATGTCCCTTCGTACTGTAGGGTCCGGTTCGCGTTCGAGCAGGAGGTCCACCAGCAGCATTTCGCAGAAGGTGGATGCCGTCTCTGCCAGCGGCAGGGAGGAATGGGCCATCAGTACGGAGTGGTGTGATGCCAGCATCGCGTGGACCGCATGGCCCATCTCGTGGGCGATCGTCGACACGTCGCGAATTTTTCCGGCATAGTTGAGCAGCACCCACGGAGTGATACCTGGAATGTAACCCGAGCAGAAAGCGCCGCCGGTTTTCCCCGGGCGCAGTTCACTATCGACGTGCCCCTCTGCAAAGACCTGGCGAACCATGTCGGCGAGATCGGAGCTGAACTTCTCGAACGCTTCAAGGGTCCAGTTAACGGCGTCGTCATATTCAAATTTCCGATCGGACTTGGCAATCGGGGCATACAGGTCGTAGCGCCGGAGCTTATCCATGCCGATCAGGCCGGCTTTCAGGCGGAAATACCGCTGGAAAAGCTCCGTATTTTTCTGTGCAACGTTCAGCAATATATCTACGACTTCGTTGGGAATATCGTTATACAGATTGCGAGGCGCAATCGCGCTTTCGAACTTACGCAGATCGACGTTTTCGTTCCCCCAGTCGAGAACGATATTCTGGTAGATCTGGCCGAGGACGGAGGATTCGTCGCCGTATTTGGCATACAAAGTCTGATATGCACGGGCGCGTACGTCAGGGTCCTGGTGCGTGACGAACTGCATCAGCGCATCACGGGAAAGCCCTGTGTGTTTTTCGCCGTCGACCTCGATTTCGTACGTGTACCGGGTTGTGATCGTATCGTAAAGCCGGTCCATAGCCGACCGGCCGGTGACGTTCTTAATGTTGAGAATCTTCTCTTCCGGCTCCGTAAGCGTGTACGGCTTCATGTTGCGCATTTCCTGCAGGAAATACAGGTATTCGCCGGCGGCATCCATATACGGTTTCGCCTGTTCTTCATCGAGGCTCTTCCACCACAGGTTGAAGAAGAGGGTCTGGTTTTCCATCCGCGCGTACATCTGATGGATCCTGGATTGGAATGCGACAGCTTGCTGGTTCTGCGTGTTTTCGGCAAAGCGCAGCGATGCGAACTGAAAAAGACGATACACCAGCAGCGTCATCGCCTCGATTTCTTTCACAAAGGCCATAAATGCCTCAGTTGAGAGCTTGCCGTCGAGTTCCGGACGGCGTTTTTCAAAAGCGTCGACCTTTGCCTGCAGTTCGTCAATTGTTTTCTGGATTTCAGGGCTATCAGGCCCGGGGAATAAGTCTGTTAAGGACCAGGGTCCGAGTTCGTATATGGCTACCTTCGTCATTAGTCATGTGCTCCTTGTGAAATTGTATTCCAATTCTATCATTGTATTATCCGCGCCTTACTTTCCGCACTTTAATTTACCGGTGTTTAAGACAGCCGTATCTGGCGAAAAACCGCTCAAACTAATCGATTATAATGATCGCTACCTTCTTCCCGATCACTCACAATTGAATACGGAGGTATAGCTATGGCAGTCAATCCAATGGCGTACAGTAGCAAAGATGTCGTCCTCGACGTGGTTAAAACCGAGCGCGCCAGGTTCTTGGAGGTCGTCGATAACCCGGATAACTGGTATGTCGATACGCGCTGCGAAGGCTGGCAGGTCCGCGACCTGGTAGGACACATGATCGACGTTACCGAATCCTATCTCAACCGCTGGGACATTGCCTCTACAGGCGAAGAAGCCCCGGCCGGACGCGGCTGGGTGGTCATGGCCTCGGACTTGAACGAAGGCGCCCTCGCGTTTCGCAAACTCTCACGTGATGAAGCCATCGCCCGGCTGAAAAACGCTTCAAACAAGCTGATGAAACATTTCGAAGCGCTAGATGAAGACTCATGGAACAATTATATGGTCTCCCATGTGTTCTCCGGCCCTGTCCCAGCTTTTTGTTACCCCGCTTTCCAGATCATGGACTACGGCGTCCATACCTGGGATATGCACTGGGGCCTCGGCAAAAAGGACGAACTGCTCGATGAACGCACAGCGGGTGTGCTGATCCCGTATATGTTCGTTATCTGGCAGTACTCTGTCGACCAGGAGGCTGCAAAGGGCGTTGACATCACCTACGGGATTAAAGTCGACGGCGAGTGGGGCGGCACCTGGAAAGCCCGGGTAAAAGATGGCCAGTTCACTTACGAATCGACCGACGACCTCAGTGATGCACAGGCCGTTTTCCATTTCAATAATCCGTCGGATATGGTTTTGACAACCTACCAGCGCTTCCAGGGCGGGGAAGCGACCGGCGATCCCGACGTTATCGATAAAGCCAGGAACGTGTTCTTCAATATTTAATCGGCCATTTCGATATCCGAACGCGCAGCCCTCCATCTCTCCGATGGGTACATGCGCGCACGGATGCAAAAGCCAATAATGAAGTTAAGAACCGTTGAATACGGGACTTTCTGGGTCTCCGAGCCAGGCTTTATGCTTCCAGCTGTCTATACAGCGCGCGTTGACGCTGAGTTTCTCGAGTTCAGCCCTGCCGACGAGGAAGGCCTCTCCACGGCAATGGACGGCGACATTGAAACTGTCCGGCAGCGTATGGCGAGCGGACGGCGGTGTTTCGGGCTGAAGAAAAACGGCCTTGTGATTGCTTACGGCTGGGTGACGCACGGCGAGGAGAATGTCGGGGAACTCGAGCGGCAGTTCAACTTCAAAGACCATGAATTGTATATCTGGGACTGCCGGACGATCATTCCCTGGCGCCGGATGGGCTGCTACAGTTCTCTTCTGAACCGGATCATTTACCGGATGTATGAGGAGCAGGCTGGCCGGCTGTGGATCGGTGCTGCAAGCAAAAACCACCCGTCCGTACTGGGGATCGAAAACGCCGGTTTCGAACACGTCGTCGACCTGACGTATCGACGAATCTATAGGTTGTGCGCGATGTGGTTCAAAGAATCCCCGGCGGCGTCGCCCACCCATGTCTCGGCCGCATACCGGATTCTCACCGCGAAGCATGAACGCAGGTTTGGGCGCTTCGCAGTCGGATGGCTGCAGTGATCGGTTCTCAAAAGGAGCAAAACATGAAGAAAATTCAAACACAGGGCGTTCATCACATCACGCTGGTAGGCGCAACAAGGCAGGTCTCCATCGATTTTTGGGAAGGAGTCCTGGGAATGCCGTTTATTTTCGAGCAGCCGAACCTCGACAATCCGGATGAAAGCCACCTATATTTTGACCCCGGCGACGGGCGATTGATCACGGTTTTTACCAACGAGACCCGCGATGTCGATACGACCCCCAACCCGGAAGGGATCGGCAACCTCCACCACATCGCATTCAACGTGTCCCGCGCAACCTTCATTGAAACGGCTGCGCGCCTGGCCGAGCGCGGAATCCCCAATACCGGAGAAATCGACCGCGGCTTCATGTATTCGATCTACTTCCGTGACCCGCTCGGACAGCGGTACGAACTGGCCAGCTACAAGTTCGATCCGCCCGCAGGCTGTACGCATGCCCAGGTCCTTTTTGAGGCGCATCACATCCGCGTCGCAGAAGGTGCGTATAATATCCAGGATTCGCACCTGGCCGACGCGATCGAATTACTGATCTGTCGGTACCAGGGTACGCTCTCTGCCGTTCGCGATGCAAAGCATGCCTATCTCAAACCCGTGGCAGGCCCCTGACGGCTGTCGCACCTCTTGGAGCAAAGGATGGAAAAAAGGAAAATGACCGGAGCGCGGTACATTGCCGAGATGCTCCAGGCCTACGGCGTCTCCCACGTGTTCTACATGGACGCCATCTTGAGAAAAACCCTGGTCGAACTTGACGAAATCGGCGTCCGCCGCATTCTCGCCCACTCGGAAAAAGCCGCCGCATACATGGCCGACGGCTACGCCCGGGCCTCCCACAGGCCGGGCGTTTGCCTGGCACAGTCCGTTGGAGCCGCGAACCTGGCTGCCGGCCTCCAGGATGCCTATCTGGGCGCCTCGCCGGTCCTTGCGATTACCGGGAAGAAGCCCTACCTTTCCCAGCACCGGCATGCTTACCAGGAGATCCAGCACCACGCACTGTTTGAGCCTGTCACGAAATACAACGTCGAGGTTTCGAGCCTGGAACACCTGCCTTTTCTGCTCCGGCAGGCTTTCCGAGAAGCTACCACCGGGAAGCCAGGCCCTGCCCATCTCGACATCTTCGGTCACAACGGGCGCACACTCGAAACCACCGAGTCCGAATTGGAGATATTTGCCGAACAAGCCTTCTCCCGGTACCCGCCGGTCCGCCCGGAGCCGGAAGATGCGGCTGTTGAACGCGCCCTCGAGGCCATTGCCTCTGCGGAACGGCCAGTGATTGTCGCAGGAGGCGGGGTGAGGGCTTCATCCGCTCAAAAAGAAGTAATCGCGCTCGCAGAACGCCTCTCGATCCCCGTCGCCAGCTCCGTTAACGGCAAAGGCGCAATCCCCGAATCCCACCCGCTCTACGTCGGCGTGGTGGGCTCGTATTCGGTCCGGTGCGCGAACCAGACTGTCTCGGAAGCAGATCTCGTAATCTTTATCGGCAGCAATACCGGCGACCAGGTGACGAACAACTGGGCAGTCCCGTCGATCGGCGCTGCCGTCCTCCAGGTCGACATCCATCCCCCCGAAATTGGGCGCAGCTATCCGGGCGCTATCGGCCTGGTAGGCGACGCCAGGGCCGTTCTCCGGAAGCTTCTCTCGGCCCGCGAACTTCGTGAAAACGCCAACTGGACGGCGCGCACGGAAGCATTGAAAGCCGCATGGCTTGAAGAAATCGAACCCCTCCGCCGTTCCGATTCTATCCCCATCCGACCCGAGCGGCTGTGCAAAGAATTGACCGATCTCCTCCCGGAAAACGCGATCCTGGTAGCAGACACCGGCTATTCTGCCATCTGGACGGCGACGATGGTCCACCTGGACAGCCCAGGCCAGACCTATTTGCGCGCAGCCGGATCCCTTGGTTGGGCATTCCCTGCTGCGCTCGGTGCGAAATGCGCCGCCCCGGATAGGCCGGTTATCTGCTTCACCGGGGACGGTGGTTTCTGGTACCACCTGGCGGAAATGGAAACGGCCCGGCGGTTCAATATCCGGACGGTCACAATTGTGAATAACAACAATGGTCTCGCCCAGGGGATTCCGGATGTGACAAAACTCTACGGCGGCAGGTCCGGTTCGCCGGAGGAGTTGTATCGATTTGAAGGCGTTAATTTCTCCAGAATTGCGAAGGAAATGGGCTGCCTGGGCATTCGGGTGGAAGACCCTGGAGATATCGCCCCTGCCATCCGGCAGGGGCTGGCTGCCGACGAACCGGTTGTGATCGAGGTCGTAACCGGATTGGAATACCACGCTCCGAGCCCGTGGTCACCCGGCAAATGAGCGCCGGCTAACCGAACAGCCGCTTCGATGCGATCGCAGCCCCCTCTGAAAGCGATTTGAGTTTCGCCCATACCACGTCCGGTACGACCATTTTTGAACCAGCTGCGGTCTCAAAGCCGCAATCGGTTCCGGCCATGATCCGGGTCGGGTCACCGACCGCTTCAACGATGCGCTCGATCCGGTCTGCAACCACTTCAGGGTGTTCGACATAGTTCGTGGTGGTTTCGATCACGCCGGAGACGAGGAAGCGGTCGCCGAGGAAGGCAGGATCAGTGAACAGGCGGTATTCGTGGGCGTGACGGGGGTTGGCCATTGAAAGCAGCATTGCTCCGGCGTTGATTTGTGAGATATCGGGCCAGATGTCCTCGAGGGGGACGTCAAGATCGTGCGGGCCTTCGTAGTTTCCCCAGCAGACGTGCAGGCGGACCTGGTCTCTTGGGATGCCTGCCAGTGCGCGGTTGATCGCTCCGACGACGATACGTACGAACGCCAGGAATTCAGACAGGGGTTTTTCTTGAAAAAGCGTATGTCGCTCGAGCGCCAGGTCGGGTGCGTCGATCTGCAGGATGAAACCCGAATCTGCAATTGCCTTGTACTCCGTCCGGAGTGCTGCACCGAGCGCGTCGACATATTGCTCGAGGTTGTCGTAATGCTCATTCTGCATCGCGGCGGCGATGATACCGGGGGAAGGTGAAGAGACGAAGGCCTCCGCGTAATTGCCCTTAATTTCATTCAAAAGTCGCTTGAGCTGTCGGCATTCCGCTTCGATCGGGTCGGGGTTGGTGTATTGTATTTCACCGATCGCCTTTGGTGCGCGCAGCAGATCGACTCGTTCGGAGGTTCCCATTGCCTGGCGCCGGCGCTCCAGCGCGCCGGGATAGCGGGTGATATCGCCCATGATCGGGCGGGTGCTGGTACCGCCGAAGCCCGTCATACGGTGCTGGATGTAAGAAAAGAAGCTCTCACGGCCCATCTCGCCGTTGTTGATCACGTCCAGGCCGGATTGTATCTGCTTCCAGATTGTGTCGTGGGTCGTGCGCTCAATTTCTGTAGCAAGCGCAGCGTCGTCCACTGGTTTTCCGCTGAATTTTGACGCCAGGAGGTGGGTGAGTGACAGCGGGCGCGGCAGGCTGCCCGCGTGGGTCGTCAGGATTCGGTCGATGCTGTGTTTCATGGAGGCTCCTGCTTGGGGGGAATCAAAAGCCGGTGGGGAATTGTTCAAGTATACACCACCGGCCTGATCTGTCGTTTGTTGATAGGATCGCGTCAAATATTGAAGCGCACGTGCACAATTTCGCCGTCCTGCACGAGGTAGTCCTTTCCCTCGACGCGCAGGCGGCCTTTGTTCTTTGCCTCTGTCATTCCTCCGAGTTCCATCAGGTCTTCAAACCCGATCACTTCTGCGCGGATGAAACCTTTCTGGAGATCGGTATGGATCATGCCTGCGGCTTCGAGAGCCGTGGCGCCGCGGCGGACCGTCCAGGCGCGGACTTCATCGTCTCCGATCGTAAAAAAGGACAGCACACCGAGCAGGTCGTACGATTCCTGGATCATCCGGTTCAGGCCCGGTTCTTCGATACCGTACTCCGAGAAGAACATTTGTGCTTCTTCGTCGGTAAGCTGGGCAATATCCATTTCAAGTTTTCCCATCAGCCCGACCGTCCGGATGCCTGCCGGTGCGTTCACCGAGGGAATATCGTCGCCTTCACCGTAATTTAGTACGACCAGTAGGGGTTTGCGGCTCAAGAAGCCGTAACCGGAGATTATTTTTTCTTCTTCGGCGTTTAAAGTCAGCCCGCGCAGGGTTTCTTCTGAGGAAAGAGTCTCGTACATTCGTGTGAACAGGTCGAATTCGCGCCCGATGACGGCTTTATCTCGTCCACCGCCTTTTTTGCGCTCTTCATCCAGGCGTTCGAGTTTTCGCTCGACGACGATCAGGTCGTTGATCATGAACTCTGCGAGCATGGTTTCCAGGTCGCGCTGGGGGTCAATGCTGCCGGCCGGATGCGGCACGCTTACGTTCTCAAAGGAACGCACCACCAGCAGGAAACCGTCCAGTTGCGTAAGCTGGTTGAGCAGCTGGCCTGAGATCCCGTCCGATCCGGCGCTGCCATCCAGGCCGGCGATGTCGGCGTAAGTGACCTTCGCGTAGGTCGTTTTCTTTGGCCTGTACATGGTCGAGAGACCGTCCATGCGGTGGTCCGGGACGTCGACAACCGCCGTGTGAACCTCAAAACGTCCCCCGCCCATCGTTGTGGGCTGGTTCCCGCGGGTTAATGCGTTGAAAATGGTCGTTTTGCCCGCTTGGGGCAGGCCGATAATGCCGAGGCGCATGTATTCAATCCTGTAAAGAGTTTGTGAATTTGGGCACGTATGATAAGCGCGGAAAGGAGGGGAGTCAAGTGAGATGCAGACTCGCTACTTCTCGCCCCAATGCACCGCCACTGTCCCAAACATCATGCGTTTGAAACCCACGTCCCGCAGCCCTGCGGCGCGCATTCGAGACGCAAGCGTCTCCGCGCTCAGGAATTCCTTTGTCGTATCCGGCAGGTATGTATAAGCTTCGGCTTCTCCGGTGATGAGCTTTCCTAACGTCGGGATGACATAATTCAGGTGCATCTTGATGAAAGGCGACAGGAAGTTTTTTGGCGGCCTGGTTGTATCCAGCACTACGACGCGCCCACCCGCCACGATGACGCGCAACTGCTCTGCAAGCGCGCGGTCAATATCGGTCACGTTCCGCATCAAGAACCCGGAAACCACCGCATCGAATTGACCACTCGCGTACGGTAAATTAAGCGCATCCGCGCAGTTCCATGCCAACGACCGGCCTCCCGTACGATCACGCCCCACATGCATCATCTCGTAAGTGAAATCCGCCGCGACGGGCTTCGAATCCGGGCGAGCGGACCGGATCGCCAGCGCGATATCGCCGGTGCCGGCGCCAAGGTCCAGCACGCGACCCCCCATGGGGATCGCGGCTTTCTCAATCACGATTCGACGCCAGCGCATGTCCTGGCCGAAGGTCATCAGGCGGTTCATCAAATCGTAGCGCGGGGCGATCCGAGTAAACATGTTCTGGACGTACGACGCGCGCTCTTTTCCGGTCAAATTCGCCATATCAGCTCCTGAACTCCCTCAATCTCCCGGCACAATCGACTCGCCGGTGAGCGTCCTTCGTAATAAAACACCGCGGACCATCCAGATCGCGCCCAAAACCAGCAGCACCATTGTCATACCCGTCAGTAAACGTGGGATACCGTCGGTGACGTTGTCCAGCACCCACCCGCCGACCGGCGCGCCGATCGCATTCATCAGCGTGAATAACGCATACTCCGTGCCGAAAACCCTTCCGCGCACTTCGTTTGGCAGCTTTTGCAGCAGTAAGGTCGTCGAAAAAACCCAGACGATGGCTACGCCGAAACCACGCAGGAACGTCGCAAACAGGACAATGTTGAAACTTGCCATCGTCGCCGCGATCAACAGCCCAACGGCCGTGATGACGTACCCCCACAAAATCGCCACGCGCAGTCGCCCCACGTTGTCGCCGGTGAACCGGCGCGCCACGATCGGGCTGACACCCGTCCCGACGCCAACCGCCGCATAAAGCAGCCCCAGGCTGGTGCTGCCGCCGTCTCCCATCACGAAATGTTCGGTCGAAATTTCGACCTGGATAATCTGGTATGCGCTGGAAACGGCGAGGGCCATTGCAGATTTTTGAACGGCGATCAAGAAGATGTCTGCGTGTTTGCGCAGGTAATCAAACCCTGCGGTGTATGCTTTGAACACCCCGGCAATCTTCATCGGCTGCCGCGGCGGAAGAGTGGAAACATAAGCGACACGTTGGATGAGCACGGCCGAAAATAAAAATGAGATGCTGTCGATCACGAACGCCGGTCTGAGCCCCCACTCCCCGGCAACCAATCCACCGAGTGCTGCACCCAGTGCCAGCATAGTCGACCATGTCGTCGCATTAAGTGCATTTGCCGTACCCAATTCGACCGGCTTCGTGATATCCGGCAAAATCGCGTCCTTCGTCGGATTGAAAATCCCGGAAAGACCCAGCTGAATCGCGGTCAGCACATACAAAAACCAGACGTCTTCCGGTCCATCAACCAGTAAAAACCCTGGAACGACGATGGCACGCAGCAAATCAGACAGAATGAGCAGGCTTTTTCGATTGTAGCGGTCCGCCAGCAGCCCGCCGATCGGCCCCATCACGAACTGCGACAGCATACGGACTACGACCAGGCCACCGACAGCCAATCCGGACCCGGTCAGGAGGGCGATCAAGGCTGCCGAGGCGATCAGGTTGAACCAATCACCCATCAGGCTGACCACCTGGCCTAACCAGAGATTGCGGAAATTCCGATTCTGCCTGATCAACTGGATGTAGCCGATGGGCATGTGGGCCACCTTCGTGGTCAAAATTTTCTCCAGAGGTCGAACAAAGCTTAAATTTTGCGCGCGTTTATTATCTAAAAACTAATTTACTTGACAGGATTGATCCTGCCGGCGGAAGGTCGTCGGTGAAGCGATCTCGTCTCACTTTTTTCGAAAGCGAGTTTCAACATTCACTTAATGGTGCTCGTGTCCCTCTGCATGGACATGCCCGTGGTCGAGCTCTTCTTCCGTCGCTTCACGTAGACCGATCACCTTCACGTCGAAATCTAGTGTATATCCCGCCAGGGGGTGGTTGAAGTCCAGTTTGACTTCATCTGCGCCGACCCAGGTGATGATCGCGGTAACATAATCGCCTTCGTCATCTTCCATGACGATTTCTGTGCCTGCTTCAAGAGGAATTTCATCAGGCATTTCGAGCCGGGGCACGAATGCGGTCGCTCCATCGTCGTACTCGCCGTAACCTTCCTCGGGTTTTACGGTGACCTTGACAGTATCGCCGATCGATTTCCCGGCCAGAGCCTTTTCCAGACCAGGCACGATGTTGTCGTAACCGTGGAGATATTCCAGCGGGCCCTCTTCTTCAGACGAATCAAGGAGTTCACCGTCCACGGTAAGCGTGTATTCAATTTTGACGACCACGTCGCCGTTAACCACTTCGGGAGTCTTTGACATGTTGCACC
>JBFGQG010000049.1:0-13260 GCA_041564295.1 Anaerolineales bacterium
GAGCGTTTCTTGAGAAATAAAAATTGAAAGCGTGCATCGTGCAGGGTGCAGGGTGCAGGGTGCAGGGTGCAGGGTGGGGAGGCTATTTGTACGCATCTCCAGCCTGACGAACCAGGCTGAGTAAAATCCAACCAATTCCCAACACACCAAGCACCATCAAAAAAGACAGGTCCGATGATTCACCGACCACGAAACTCAGGGTCAGCGGAACGGGACCTCCGAAAAGACCTAAAATGATCGGCAGTCCATTCCAGCGCCGGAAGACCCGTACACGCAGATTGGTGAGGCCGAACAGGAACAGACCGATCGTGTGTGATAAAAGCCCGGCTGTCATCAGAAGCCATCCCCAATCCACCCGGAACCATTCGTTGGCCAGAGTGCCCTCTGAAACAGCCACCACCCCCAAAACCGATAGCCACAATGCAAAGCTCCCGAACCTCCCGTTTCGCCACAGGGAGGCCAGACCGGCGGTCCCCAACCCCATCAGGAAAGGTGGAAGCATAAATAATATAACGAAATAGGTTTCGCCCACCCATTCCGGGGATAACGCGATGCCGGCCCAGGAGGCGCCCCCGACCAGCCCGGCGACAACACCCACACGCCGGATCAGGTCCGGCAGGCGACGGCGGGCGAACATCGCCGCAAGGGGGAAGGCCGCGATCAGGAAGACCACAACCCAACGGACAACGACCGGTGGGCGAGTATCGTTGAGTGAGACAGGCGCGCGGTTGCTGAAACCCGGGCACAGGTCATCCCCAGGCTGCCGGCAGTATTCGATCCGCCCGCCGACCACGGTCAGCAGGATATGGTTATCGGCAAGCTGCGATGCTTCCTGTTCGAGGGGGTTGTTCTTCAGGACGATCAGGTCAGCATATTTCCCGGGCGCCAGGCTGCCGACCTCGTTCTCGCGGAACAAAGCGTGGGCGGACTGGATCGTCATGATCGAAAGTGCCTCGGCGACTGTCAGTGTGTTTTCCAACAGCCAATCCGCCGGCGGGCAGACTGCCCTGCCGAGCAGGTCAATGCGAGTGACAAAGCCGAGTATGTGGTCGAAAGGGTTGATGGATTGGAAGGGGACGTCCGAATGCCAGGCGAGGGGCAGGTCCGGATTGGCCTCCCGCAGCGCGCGCCAGGGCCATTCCATGTGTCCGAATGCTTCCGGAACGGGTGGTCCATAAGGGGTGCAGTTTGGGAATTCGCCCAAAAGGACTGGAGAAACGCCCAGTCGGCCGAAGCGGGGGATTTGCTCCGGTGGGATGACGCTGACATGCTCCATCCGGTGCCGTAGTGTGTTCGACTGGCCTGCTAGCACGGTTTCAAGCGCGTCGAGCGATTGCACGACTGCGCGGTCGCCGATGGCGTGGACGGCCGCCTGGTAGCCGGCTGCGTCCACCTCGGCGATCATTGCGACAAGCTCTTCGTCGGTGAACCACAGGTCGCCGGTGCCCCAGCCGGGTTCAAGCTCGAAGCTGAGGGCCACCCTGCCGCAGGAGCCGCCGTCGGTGAAGATCTTGACGCCGTTGATCCGCAGCATCTCACCAGGTTCTCGGGTGGGTGAGTGCGCTTTCCACCAGTCTCCTAATTTACCCCCGCATGGGTTTGTAGAGACGAGATAGAGTCCGGTGCGGACACGCAGATAGCCTGCGCTGGCAAAGGCCTGGATTTCGTTAAGAAAACCTCGATCCACATACAGTGTGCCGAGGGTGGTAATCCCGTTCCTGAGGGCCTGGACCTGTGCCTCGTCGAGGCTCAATCCCTGCGAACGGTGGTCGTTGAGCAGGTGGGTGTGAGCGTCTACAAAGCCGGGCATCAGCGTGCGGCCGGCGAGGTCGATCCGCACAGCGCTTTCATGCGCCAGCGCCAGGATTTCGACGTCCGAGCCGACCGCTTCAATTTTCTCGCCCCGGATAGCAATCGCTTCTGCAGTTGGGTAGGCGTCTTCCATCGTCAAAATGGTCCCGCCGTGGTAAATGGTCAGCCGGGCGGGGTCGACCGAATCGAGGGGGACGCCTTCCGGCGCGCGGGCGCAGGCGGCCATGAGGAAGATCAGGAAGAGGATGAAGACATGTTTCATCGCATACTCGATTCAATCGGCATATTTCAGTAACCCGTATGCAGCCAGGGCTATTTTTCCAATTCCGATTTAAGCAATCTCAGACTGCGTTCGATGTTCTTCCTGGCCCCTCCGGCAAACAAGCCGATGGCGAATTTGAGCAAACCCTCAGGGTTCGCATCGCCCTTCTTGGCAAAGCGCGTGCCGCCGGAGCCCGTTCGAGCAGGTAGCGCAGGGTGCAGGCGTACATCCCGGTGTCGCTGCTGTATTCGACGAGCCGGTTCTCTTCGTACGCGGTCACTTGTGAGACGCTGTCAAATTTCCAGAAGAGAAAACGACCGGTGCCGCGGTAGGTTGAACCAGGGCGTATCGGACCTCGCGATTCGGGAGTGATCCGGTTGGAACGGTGCCCCCTGGTTCCTCTATCCGGGTCGGTCACGAACGCGGACACTCTTTCGACAGGACGGTGGATGACGATGGTGGATTGCCAGTTCATGGGTGGTCCCCTGTGCGATGATGGCGATCTTCAACCGGCCCAATCCCGATCGTTGGACTCGATCGCACCTCAGATCCACGCTGAAGCTCATACCCAAGCAGGAACAGGCTGACAAACGAGAGTGTGAAAACCCAATCGAATACATGGGGCAGTTCCAGCCATAGTTCCCCCGTGGCCCATCTATTAACCTGGTTCAGCGTGATGAATAGTGGGAACCAGAAACAGGCCAGCAAGGGTATCCCGCTCCACCCTGGCAGCAACCCGGCCCGCACAGCAGCCACACCGAAGATTGCCAGGGTGCCAAACATCAGGAATAGTCCGATAGATAAAACATCCCATGCAGCATCGGAAAATTGCAGGCTGAGCGCCCCGGCTGCGGTCAACAAACCCCCACCGACACAAACTGTAAATCCGCCCTGCCACATTCCGGTAAGCTGTTTTCCGTAATGCTGGCGCAATCCCGAAATTCCCAAAACGATCAGCAGTATGCCGGCCGTGGCTGGAAATGTTTCCAGCCTTTCTGCAATGGACCCATACAGATCATATTCAGCTTGACTGACCGGCGCACCCATCACGCGGTATATCCTGGCACGAATCCAGTTAGCGTCGATCAAAAAACTGAGCTGCATGACCACCGCACCACCCATCATGCTCCATCCGCTCAGGCGTACCCATTTTGCGCGAGTCATATAGGTAGCGCGGTTCAGCTGCTCCTCGATGACCGTCTTGAACCAGTCAAATAGCGTCAGTGCCCAGAAGGAGAGCAATCCCGGGAACCCGGACCGGATGTAGGCGTTCAGACAGGCATCCCGGAAGACCTGCCGCATGTGCGGGCCGTATTCTTGACGGAAGAGGCGCGGGTAGCCCACTAAAATTGTTGAATAAATGGTTGTCGAAATCCGGACCAGGCGTGGGTCGTTCGTAAACGTGGACAACGCTTCCTCCCGGGAAGGTTAGTTGCAGGTTGCAGATTGATTCGGAGAAGGCATCATTCAACCCGTTCCAAATGTTGAAATCTCTTTCGCCTGCGCCAGCGCGACAAGAGAGGCCAGGCGCCGGGCCTCCGCCTCCAGCACTCTCCCTCCCAGGCCGGTCAGCCGATAGTAGCGGCGGCGCTGGTCGTCCAGCGAAGGGTCTGGGCGTTCGTCGGCTTCTTGGATCAACCCGGCTGCAAGCATGCGCTTGATCGAGCCGTAAAGCGTGCCAGGCCCCATCTTGATGGAGCTGTTCGTGATCGTCTCGACCTCCTGCATGATGGCATAGCCGTGCTTTTCGCCATCTGCCAGGGCCAACAGAATGTGGAAGACGGCAGGAGTCAATGGGAGGAATTCATCAGGGTTTTGGGTTGTAGTGGGCATTTGCACTCCAGCAACGATATATCCGTAGTCGATATATATCGACTACGGATATATTATTCTGAATTGGATGGTTTGTCAATAATTTTGCCGGAAAATTCAGGTGATTAAATCGGAGTATAAATCATTGTTCTAATAACCTCATTTTCCTGAACTTTGATGGCGCCAACTTTAGAAAACCCTCCGTTGGGTTGAAAAGAGCGGGTAAAATTCTCTCGCACCTCGCACGTATGACTATGAACAACATCCGCCTGACCTACCTTATCGACAACCTTCTCCGCGCAGGCACGCAGACTGCGCTGCTGTACCTGGTGGAGGGCCTGTCCAGGTGTGGGTATACACAGCGGGTGTTTTGCCTTAACCGGCGTTTCGATGCCGGAGTCGTTGGGGAATTGGAGGCGCTGGGAGCTGAAGTGGTCGTTTTGGGAAGAAAGGCATTTCTGACAGGTTCCGGTTGGCGGGCGCTTTACCGCATTCTTCGAAAAACGGATATTGTACAGACTTTCCTGCCGTTTTCCGACCTGGTCGGACGATTCGGCGGAAAACTGGCGCGCGTGCCGGTGGTCGTCACGTCCATTCGCGCTCGCAATATCGACAAAAAACAGTGGCAGTTATTCCTGGATCGACTCACCATGCGTTGGGCCGACCGCGTCGTGTTCAATACAAACACCGTGGTGGACTACGCCATCGCGCACGAGGGCGTTCGACCGGAACAGGTAGTCGTGATCCCGAACGGCGTGCGGTTTAAGGAACCAGCCCCCCGGAGCTCCCCGGTTCTGAAAGGCATCGTGCCGGCAGGAGCTCCGGTTATCGGGGCAGTCGGGCGGCTGCGTCCACAAAAAGGGATGGACGTCCTGCTGGACGCTTTCGCCCGTCTCCCAGATCAATCGGTGCACCTTGTGATCGTTGGAGAGGGGGAGCTGCATGATTCGCTCCGCGCGCGTGCGGCTGCTGCCGGGCTGCAGGACCGGGTACATTTCCTCGGTGCACGCAGCGATGTGCCAGAAATGTATGCAGCCTTTGATATCTACGCCCATGCCGCGTATTTCGAAGGGATGCCGAATGCTGTGATGGAAGCGATGGCTGCGGGCCTGCCTGTGGCTGCAACCCGGGCGGACGGGACGAGTGAACTGATCCGTGATGGAGAAACGGGTTGGCTGGTGCCGATCGGCGATGCAGAAACGCTGGCGGAAAAGTTGTCAGCGGCCATTGGTAACCCCGATCTGCGGCGCGATGTCGGGAACCAGGCAGCTATATTTATGCAGGAGCATTACTCCGTCGAGAAAATGGTCAACGCCTTTGATAGACTCTATTCAGAACTGATTAAGACTTCTCTTCGGAAGTAACCGTTTTCTGAGGCGCAGCCCAATCCCAGACGACCAGCAGGACGCCCGTCAACAACCCTGCGCCGACGATCTTGAACAGGTCGACGACCGTCCAACCAAAAATATCGTTGAAACCTGTGTACCGTCTCAAGTACCAGAACGCGAACCAGCCGATCATCGCTCCGACGATCAGCAGCGATCGCCGCATCCATGGATCGGGGCGGCGCAGCTGCGATACGCAGACCGCGGCTGTCAGCGCGGCCTGAAGCACGACGAACGCCACACGGTAGCGAGGGTTGTCCCACTGGTCGCCGCCGCCCCAGAATGACGCATAAATTACACCAGCCCAGACGGCCAGGCTCAGCCCTAAAAGAAGTGTGCGGTCGTCACGGCTGCGCAGCGCCAGAATGGGGGCGTACACGAGTACGGCCAGCATCAGGGTCCATCCGATCGAGCGCCAGACACCGATCGCCCACCAGGCCGGGATGCTCGTCGCGATTAGTTGAGCGGGCAGAAGCGGTCTGGTGACGCCGTAAGCTACAAGGAACGGCAGGTTGAACCAATCCGGCGTCTCATCGAAGATTTTCTGCAGCCAACCGGAGGAACGTTCGCTGAGATACGCCTGCCAGCGTGCGGCGTGCCGCAGCCATTGCCAGGCCATATCCAGAGGTGTATCAAATGATTGTGCACGGATGCGCGGGGCGATCTGGGGCCAGCCAATCCATAGGACAGCCAGGATAAATACAGCAACACTACCCAGCACGACCCAGAATCGCCGGTTGCGCCAAAAATTCCAGCGGAAAAACGCGAAACCCGTGATCGCCAGCAAGCCAACGAGGACGACACCAAACGGCGGAGAAATGAGCGCTATCAAGAACAGGGGGACCACCAACCAGGGCAGTCCTCGCCGCTGGCCTCCTTCACCACCTTTCCCGGAGTAAACCGCCAATCCGTAGAAAGCCGCTGCGGCAAGCGGCATGATGAAGGCCTCCCTCATCTGCGAACTCCCCAACAGGACAGCTTCCGGGAACAACGCGATAATCCAGGCAGCCCATTTGGCAGTACGCGCGTCAAAAATTCGCCGTGTAAATCCCCATCCGAGAGGCACAGCCAAAGCGGAAGCTGTCGCGGCCAGTACGACGACCAGCAGCGGCTGGTGAGCCTCACCTCCGGCCAACCTGTAGACTGACGCTGAAAGAAATAAGAGACCGCCGTATTGGTCAGCGCTGCGGTAACTTCCGCTGAAGGCCTCCAGGAGAGAGCCACCGGACTGGGCCAATCCCCAGGCAGCAGTGTCGCGCTGGAAAGCGTCTTCCATAATGTAACCGGCCTCCTGTACGTCAGTTGGATAACCGTAGGACGGCAGGAGCATGAACCATAACACACCGGCGAACAGGCGCAGGAGGGCTGCACCTGTTGTAAGGGCAGGCAGCCAGTCAGGAAACATTTCGCGCTGGAGGGCGCGCAGGACGAGTGCGGCGACTCCGGTAGCGAAAACGAGCAGAACCAGGAAGGAAAACCAGCCGGTCGTGTTAACCAGGCCGGATGAAATCCATGTCAGGGTGACTGCCAGGGTGATTGCGCCGGCTGCGCCGGCAAGGAAGCGATAGGACTTATTCATGCTGATATTGGAACCGGATTCTACCCCAGGCCGGAGAGAATGCGCGCAGCGCGTGCCTGCCAGGTGTGTTCTTTTGCCGTGGCGACACCCGCATGGCCAAGGAAGTTTCGACGTTCCGGCGCATGCCAGAGTTCAACAATGGCATCTGCCCAGGCGTCCACCTGTTCCGGCGGAAGGAGAACGGCGTTATCAGCGTCCAGGATTTCCCGCAGAACGGGCAGATCGCTCGACAATACCGGCCTGCCGGAAGCCAGGTATTCGAAAAGCTTCATCGGCGAAAGATATGCTCCAATATCGCCGCCGGAGGAAGCCGCCACATTTCGCTGGTATGGCATCAGGAGAACGTCGCTGGCGGCCTGGTACAACGGGAGTTCTTTGTTGGGGATAAAGCCGGTGAAGATAACGTTTGGCAGGCCGGAAGCCGAGGCTGAGTAGCGCTCGACGTCCTCCGGGTTGCCGCCGGTCAGTAAAAAAGTGAAGTCCGGCAGCCGGGCAGCGATCTCCAGGATGATATCGACGCCGCGGCCAGGATAGAGATGACCTGTATAACCTGCAGTGAAGCGATCAGGCAGGTTCAGCATGCTGCGAGCCTCAACCGGGCCCGGTAGATCGGCGTATCGCTCGATATCCACTCCGTCGGGGGCAACGAGGCAATCGATTGGTGAGGGGATATTAAAACGCTTCGACAGGTCGTTGAGGAGCGCCTGCGATATCGATACAAGTTTTCGTGCGCCGCTTCCGCGCAGAAATCCCCACAAAAGCCGCGGACCGGCCACCCCCTGCGGAAAATCATGGATTTCGAGGATGGTGGGTAGGCCGCGCAGGCTTGCATAAGCTGCGGCTTGCGGGTGGCGGGTGAAAATGCAATCCGCACCCCATGCGCGGGCACGAGTCACCGCCCGGTAGCCGAAGTCGTAACTCCTCAGGAGCGGGTTAGCCTGCAGCCATATCACTGGAAAGACAATGTGCAGGCCGTAATGGCCTTCCAGATCGGTCCACGCCGGTTCGGACCAGGACTTCTCTGAGGCCTTCGGAGAAATGACCAGTAGATCATGCCCACACGCGCTGATCCCCTGCGCCATCTTCATCACCTGGATGGTGTTGGCTCGGCGAGAAGGGAGAGAGGTCGGGGCGATTAAGGCGATTTTGGACATTGTAATATTCAGATTGACGGAAACGCGATTCTGGTTCGAGATACTCGGTACTGCGTGCAGAGTGCGAAGAAATTAAAGATTCTGCACCCTGCTCTTTGCACTCGGCACTACGTATTTACTGCTTCCTGCAGCCCAATCTCCGCATATGTCTTTCGTACATTCAACCCGATCGACAGGATGTAATACCCGGATATCAAAGCAGCGCTGGCGAGATACCCGAAAATCGGGACGAGGAGGAACGTCAGGGCAATTTTAATCAGGGCCGCGGCAGCATTGACCTTCGTCGGGTAGTCCGGGCGGCCGAGGGATAGCAGCGCGGTCCTGTTCCAATAAAAGCTGTTGGCAACCATGAGGCCGATCAGCATGATGACCAGCGCACTGTACGCCGGAAGGAACTCGTCCGTATAAAGCCGGGTGATGAGTGGGCGACCAAAAATGACCAGGAAAAGGACAGCACCGCCGGTGTAGAGTGCAGCGAGACGCGTGCCTTGCCGGAGCACGTAGCGTACATTATCCCACGCTTTTCGAGCCACCTCACGGGCCAGCTCGGGGTATGTGGCCTGCGGCAGCGGGCTGATTGGGATCAAGACCAGGTTGGCGAGAGCGATAGCTTGCTTGTACCAGCCGGCCTCGGTCGGATTCCGCAGCAGCAGCACCCAGAGCTCCTCGCTGTCTTTATTGACCAGGTTGATAGTGGCACTGATGTTCGTGCTGAAAGCGAACCGCAGGAGTTCACGGTAGCTGCCATTCAGTTCATTGACCGGCGTCAAGAACCAGCCGCGCCCCCATTTCCGCCCGGCCTCCCTGAGCGCGATGACGGAAACGCCGAATCCGTTCAGGAATTTGCCGATCATGTAGGCCCAGACCACTTCTATTAAGTCGCCGCCTGAGACGAAAGCCACAGCAATTAAAACCAGTGTCAGCGCGCTCTGAGCAATCTGTATGGTTGCGATCGAGCGAAACCGATCCAGGATCTGAAGCAGGCCAGTTGCGCTTTCGAAAATCAGGTTCCCAAGGACGATCAGCCCATAAAGCGTGAAAATCTCGGTCATCCCGATATCCCTGGCGAGATAGCGCGCGCCTAACGGCGCGAGCAGGGCGATCAGGCCGAAGGAAAAGATCGAAGAGACCGACTCGATATAACAGGCAAACTTGAAAACTGCCGCGCCGCGCCGCTGGTCGCCCTGTTCGTTGTACGCTCCGACATAGCGCACCACGAGTTCGTTCATCCTGAACGATCCGAGTTTGTTGATGACGCTGGTGAACTTCACGATTCCGCCGAGAATGCCGAACAGTGCAACCCCAAGCAAATTGGCGACGAGCAGATTCTGGAAAAATCCGAGCACAACGGCGATCCCAGATGCGCTGAACAGGTATGCGGAATTCTTCAGAATCCGGCGAATCAACTGGTTATCAGCGAGGTTTTCTATAAATTTGCGGAGGCGGGAGAGCATGAGAATTGAAAAATAGTAGAGGACCGGACGTTACCCGATGTCCAGCTGCCTGGCCCATTCACGCTCTTGCTCGTACCACGCGATCGTCCGTTCGATGCCCTCCTCAAGCCCGACCTCCGGAGACCACCCCAGCAGCTTATGGGCTTTGGTCACATCAGCGAGGCTGGCCAGCATATCCGCCGCGTGGAAAGGATGGTATTCGATTGTCGCTTTCCTGCCGACTTTCGTTTCTATGATCGCTATGAGGTCTTTCATGGAAATGTCCTCATGTCCGCCCAGGTTGACGATCTCGTAACCAACCGGTTTCAATGCCGATACGACACCACGGGCTATGTCGTCCACATATGTGAAACCGCGAGACTGCTCACCATCGCTGTTTAAATGCAGGGTTTCTCCTTCTATGATCCAGCGGATGAACCGGAATATCGACATATCGGGTCGGCCTGCCGGGCCATAGACAGTGAAAAAGCGTAACACGGTTACATCTGTACTATAGAGAAAATGATATGCATGAGCCATGGCTTCCGCGGCTTTCTTGCTTGCGGCATACGGTTGGAGAGGGTGACTGCTGTCGGCCGTTTCCGGCGTCGGGAGTGGAGCGTTCTTGCCGTAAATGCTGGATGTGGAAGCCAGTACGAATTTTGGGATCGAGTGGCGCCGGCAAAGCTCCAGCAGGTTGAGTGTTCCTGTTGTATTTGTGTCGATGTAAACCCACGGATCGATGACGCTCGTGCGCACGCCGGCCCGGGCCGCAAGGTTGATCACAGCATCGAAGGGTCCTTCTTCATGCAGGGAGGCGACACCTTCCTTATTGCCGATATCAAGCTGGCGGAAACTGAAACCTGGCAGCCCCTCCAACTTTTCCAACCGGTAAGACTTCATACGTGGGTCGTAGGCGTCGTTGAGATTGTCCACGCCGAAAACTGAATGTCCATCTTCGATAAGTATTTCAGCGACGCGGCCGGCAATGAAACCTGCCGCGCCGGTGACGAGATACCGTGACATCAGAGCTTCACCACTTTTTCGTGATTCAGCCCGGAAAATTCAAGCGCATTACGGGTATCGACGATCAGCTTAGCGGCATCCAGGATGGCCTTGTAGTCGTATGATTTATGGTTTGTGATGATGACGACGCAGTCGGCCACTTTGACCGAATCCAACAATGATGGCACGCTCTTCAAAGACATCCCATCGTGTTCGAATTCCGGGATGTACGGATCGTGGTAGGCCACGTCCGCCCCTTTTTCCGTCAGCAAACCGATTACGTCCAGCGCAGGCGACTCACGCAGGTCGTCGACGTCGGGTTTATATGCAACACCTAATACGAGTACTTTGCTGCCGCGTAGCGCCTTACCGTGCTTGTTGAGGGCGTCCATCACCAGCGAACTGACGTGCCTCGGCATGCTCGTGTTAATCTCGGAAGCCAGTTCTATGAAGCGAGCGGTGTAATTGAGAGACCGGAGCTTCCAGGACAAATAAAGTGGATCGATCGGAATGCAATGCCCGCCAAGGCCGGGGCCCGGCGTAAATTTCATGAAACCGAACGGCTTCGTGGCTGCTGCGTCGATGACTTCCCAAACATCAATTCCCAGGCGCTCGCACATCAAAGCCATCTCGTTCACGAGGCCGATGTTGACCATTCGAAAGGTATTTTCGAGGAGCTTGGTCATTTCGGCTGTTTCCGAGGAGCTGACGGGAATGATGGTTTGCAGTGCCTGTCCGTACCAGGCGGAAGCCACTTCGCTGCAATCAAGCGTGATACCGCCCATCACCTTCGGGGTGTTGATCGTGGTCCAATCTTCACGGCCAGGATCCACGCGCTCCGGTGAAAATGCCAGGTAAAAATCGTGCCCAACGACCAGGTTGTTGCCTTCGGTGAGGGTTGGAAGCATGAGTTCGCGGGTGGTGCCGGGATACGTCGTCGACTCGAGTACGACGACCATACCCGGGTGCAGGTGCTTCGCGAGTTCCTCCGATGCGGTGACAATAAACGAAAGGTCTGGGTCGCCGGTCTTGCGCAGCGGCGTCGGAACGCAGATGGACACAGCATCCATTTTCCGCAGGATTGAGAAATCAGTCGTTCCCTGGAGCCGTCCGGCTTCAACGTGGCGCCGAACATCCTCATCGCGCACATCCTGGATGTAGCTCTTCCCCTGCTTGAGAATATCGATTTTCCTGCCGTCCGGATCGATCCCGGTGACCTCATAGCCTGCATCCGCGAAGACGACGGCAAGCGGCAGCCCGACATATCCCAGCCCCATAATCGCGACCTGGGCGGTTTTGTCTTCAATTTTCTTGATCAGAGATTGTTTGGTTGGCATTCTTACCTCAAATAATCCCCCGATAGCGGGTGTAGTGGTTTCATGTGGATGACGCTTTTTCCGCCATCATGATATTGTTTTGTCCAGATCCGGCAGAGTCATTATGAACGCATCTTCACCGTCCGAATAAAAACGGGGCCGGTCCCCCACAATTCTAAACCCGAAACGCTCGTAAAGCGACTGGGCGGACAGATTGCCCTGCCGAACTTCCAGGATTGCGGTTTTGGCGCCCTGGGCTTTTGCTTCCTTGAGCGCAGTTGCCAGCAACCGGTGCCCGATCCCCTGCCTCCGATGTGCGCGATCAACAGCGATCGTGCCGATTTGAAACTCATCGATAACGAGCCACCCGACTAGAGCGCCGATTATTTGTCCGATTTTATCGGCTACCCAGCAGTGAGAATGCGGGTTCTCCACCAGTTCGAACCGGTAACTTTCCGGTCGCCACGGAGATGGGAATGATGCCCGATCAATAGCGGTGACGGCTTCCAGGTCCGTTTCGACCATCGGGCGAATCCGGACCGCAGCCACGGTGGTTATCCTTCCACGCCCGCAGTTGAAAGATAAACCGGGGAAAGAAGCGCTGGATCGTCAGCTTCGCCTTTCAACCAGCGCTTCCAGGCTAACTCAGCCAGTACGGACGGTCGCCTGAGACTCTGTGAAGGCTGAGCGAGTTTTGCATCAGGGTTTCTTGCAAGGACTTCACGCGCTGTCCCATCCAATTCGCCGCAGATCCAGGTTGGGGCCCTGACCATGTGATCCAATTCTTCCAGGGTGACCAACCGGCCGCTGCCGGCCGGCCGCCAGCCCTCTTCCCAAGTGTACGTTCGAGCTGCCATGCGCCTGCGGCCTGCTTCAAGCACAGCTATCACCGGGATGGACATTGGCGGTTGGGAAGCAGCCGTGATATCGAGACTGTGTACACCAAGGACGGGTATTTCATGAGCGAGAACCAGACCTTTAATAAAAGCGAGGCCAGTGCGGAGCGCAGTATACGAACCGGGCCCGATCGCCGCACCGATCGCTGTCAGGTCGGCGGCAGTTATTCCGGCGTATCGCAAAGAAGAGACAACGGCAGGGGCCAGCTCCATGGTGTGGTGAAACGGGCTGGCCCAGGTCGATTCTGCAAGGACCTGTACACCGTCAAAAACGGCCACGCCAATCCGGCGCGTAGAGGTATCCACTGCAAGCAGCATGAGAATTCAGTTCCGTCGGTTCATTGAGGCCGTATCCAGGTGAATCAGCCTGTTGAGCCTGTGCGGAGTGTCCGCCTTGATCAGGAATTTTCGCTCGTCCAAACCCATGTCGAAAATGCGGATCTTGAAAGTGAAATCCGGGAGTGCATCCTGGATGCGATCGGCCCATTCTACCACCAGCGGCGCGGTTGCCAGCATGGCATCGAGATCGAGGTCTTCAGCCTCGGCAGCGTTTCCCAGGCGGTACGCGTCCATGTGATAGAGGCGCTGCCCGTCGTGCCGCCGGTA
>JBFGQG010000050.1:0-13227 GCA_041564295.1 Anaerolineales bacterium
GATGCCCAATTCTTCCGCCTTGTCCGGGAGGAAAGGACGGCGCGCTTTTTCTTCAAACAGGTAGCCGTAGCAGCCCTGGCCGCGATGGTAAACCGGGAAGGCGCTGACCGTGAAATCTGAGTCTTCAAAAAGGACGCCGGGGGTGATCGGCGTCAGGTTGAG
Organism: Anaerolineales bacterium; assembly: GCA_041564295.1. Classification (GTDB taxonomy): domain Bacteria; phylum Chloroflexota; class Anaerolineae; order Anaerolineales; family JABWBV01; genus DATDOR01. Next base: position 163 of record JBFGQG010000050.1, read on the forward strand.
CGGGATCGGCGCGGGTTTGCCGCGCAGGACAACACCGTGCAGGAGGTCGTGGATGCGCTCCAGCGCCCAGGAGCCGGCCATAATTTCGAGCTCGTCCATGGCCTCCCAGCGCATGAGAGTGGAGAGGAGTCCGGCCAATCCGAGGATATGGTCGAGATGTCCGTGGGTGATCAGTATCTTGTTAAGGCGTTTAAACCCGATGCCGGATTTGAGGATCTGGCGCTGTGTCCCTTCACCGCAGTCCACCAGGAAACGATATTCGTTGTGCAGGAAGACCTGCGAAGATAAACCCCGGTGGATGGATGGAGCAGAGGCCGATGTGCCGAGGAAGACGATTTCGAACAATAGAGGACTCCTTCGTGAGCGTTGCCATGATTGTACCGCAGAGATAATTTTTCATTCAGGAGAGTGGTTTTTTCCATGAAGACCTGCCTCAAATCCCTCCTTTTTTGAAAATGAAAACAGACCATATGTGCTATAATCCGCACATGGTGGCCAAGAAAAACTCCCCCCAGAAGCCGGCATCGCGCCGGACGAGCAAGAAAAGCTCGGCAGCGAAATCGACACGGGCGAAATCGTCCGGCCCCCGCTCGAAGTCGACGAAATCGCGCGCGCCGGTGAAGAAAAAAGCGCCGCAAAAACCGAAAACTAACCGGGCTGCAAAGTCCGAACCGGCGTCATCACCGCCACCTCCGGTCGTCACACAGTTATCGTTAGACAGGAAGTTGGACATCACCGGCGTGGTTATGACGCTGCTGGGGCTCCTGCTCCTTCTCAGTCTCGTTTCTACCAACCGGAATGTCATTTTCGAATCGATTTTTACGATTTTGGCGCGCGGCCTGGGGTGGGGCGGATTTTTACTGCCGGTCCTCCTGATCGGGATGGGGCTCTGGCTGATATTGAGGAATTTCGAGCGCGTCCCCAGCTTCGATCCAGAACGGGTTACTGGCCTGACGCTGCTATTCTTCCTTTCGCTCGTGATTCTGCATTTCCTTGTTTCACCGGCCGGCCCGGGAGAAGCATTTGTCCTGGCGGAAGCCGGCAAAGGTGGTGGATACGTGGGAGCGTTGCTGAGTCAGAACCTGGTGGCTTATCTCGGTTCCTGGGGAGCAGCGGTTGCGTTGATTGCATGGGGCCTGATCGGACTGGCGTTTTCCCTGGACAAATCCGTCGCTGACCTATTCGGCTGGGTGCGGCCTTTCGCTGCGCGCGTGCGTGAATCACTTGTGCCCGTCCTCGCAAGTATTTTCGAAAGAAGAGATGCGCAGCACATCGAAACCGAGACCGACCCGGCTAGTTCAGGACTGAACCCGGTCCAGGTACAGCCGGCTTTTACCGATTCGCCCGGCCTATCCTTCGATGCGCCGCTTCCTGAACCGACCTGGGTCCTCCCTCCGCTGGACGAAGTCTTCGACCAGGGACAGGACGTGATCCACAACGATGAATACGACCGTATGAACGCACGCATCATTGAAGAGAGTCTGGCTTCATTTGGTGCGCCGGGTAAAGTCGTTGAAATCAAGCATGGACCGACGATCACCATGTTTGGGGTCGAACCGGATTTCATTGAATCGCGCAGTGGGAAGACCCGCGTGCGTGTCAATAAGATCGCAAACCTTGCAGACGACCTGGCGCTGGCCCTTGCCGCCCCTACCATCCGCATCCAGGCGCCGGTGCCTGGCGAAGGCTACGTCGGAATCGAGGTGCCGAATGACAGCATCTCACTCGTCGCGTTGCGGGACGTGATTGAGAGCGACGGTTTCAAAAAAATGCCGCCACCGCTTCGATTTGCACTCGGGCAGGACGTGGCAGGCACGCCGGTCGCCGCCAACCTGGCCGCGATGCCGCATCTGCTGATTGCAGGCGCCACCGGCTCCGGTAAATCGGTTTGCGTGAACAGCATCATCTGCTGCCTGCTGGCTCACAATACGCCGGACGACCTGCGCCTGATCATGGTTGACCCGAAGCGAGTCGAATTGACGAACTACAACGGCATCCCGCACCTCCTGGCTCCGGTAGTCGTCGAAATGGACCGCGTTGTCGGAGCTTTGCAGTGGGTGACGCGTGAAATGGACGCGCGCTACCAGAAATTCCACGATTCTAAGACCAGAAACATTATTGAATACAATCGCAAGATCACCGCTGAAGGCGGAAAGAAATTGCCGTACATGGTGGTCCTTATCGACGAACTGGCGGACCTTATGCTGCTGGCGCCGGACCAGACGGAGAAGGCGATCACGCGGTTGGCGCAGCTGGCACGTGCCACGGGCATCCACGTTATTATCGCCACGCAGCGTCCATCAGTCGACGTTGTCACCGGCCTGATCAAGGCCAATTTCCCTGCCAGGGTCGCTTTTGCAGTGTCTTCCGGCGTCGACAGCCGTGTCATCCTCGACCAGCCCGGAGCCGATCGTCTGCTCGGACGCGGTGATATGCTTTTCCAGGCGCCGGATTCGCCGGCGCCAGTGCGGCTGCAAGGCGTGTTCGTCTCGGACAACGAAATCAACAGCCTGACGCAGTTCTGGCGGATGCAAACTGTTTCGCATGTTGATTCGTCCACGCTTCACACCACGAGACCCGCAGATGCGCCGTCGATGACCCTGCCGCTCAAGCAAAAACCGATATGGGAAGATATCCAGGAGCAGGAAGAGTTAGACCCGGTCTACAACGAAGCACTGGACCTGATCCGGCGGCAGGGCAGGGCTTCTGTTTCGATGCTGCAGCGCCGGCTGAGAATCGGTTATACACGGGCAGCTCGCCTGATTGAAACCATGGAAGATAAGGGCATCGTCGGCCCGCCGGTCGGCGGTGCGCAAACTCGCGAGGTGCTGGATTACGGCCCTGCCGCGCCTCCAGCGGGGGAGAACTGATCTCCGGAAAAGCATCCACTTCGTAATGTGATCCGGACAGATCGGACGACCATAAACATGCCGATCTTAACCGGTCAGCAAGCATCAAAGACCTGTCGATAGCGCCAGGATGACAGATTTCCAATACCCCAATGAGAGGAATTCCACCCTTGTTGGGGTTTTAGTTTTCAAGGCGGTCTGAAATGGGTAACAATTGTTTGCCGGGATATTTTGTAACCTTTTATCCGCACCCGGCTTTTTATATGTTTAATGTATAATCCGCCAATACCGAATCCATTCAATTGAATAATTTCCTGAATCACTGAACCGCCTTCTGAGGAGCGCATGTTATGTCGGACAGAACCGCTGAAAAAATCGATTCTCCATTCGTCACCTGGAAAAACCGTTTCGCGCAGGATTTCAACTTCAGACCGGGATTGTGGGCAGCGGGGCTTGGTACCTCGTTCACGGCCATCTTCTACAAATTCGTCGCAAAACTCCCGAAGCGGGTGTACTGGTTGGGCAGACATATCGTTAATGCCGGCCCGGAGGTGTTCAAGAAAGCGAAAAAAGACGCGAACGACGGAGAAGACTCGTCAAAACGCGCGAAAAAGGGGGATTCGTTCGGTACGAAAGCCGGAATATGGGGTGGAATATTGCTTTTGCGCATCCTCGACCTGGTCAGCATCGGTGAAATCCTGAACTTCCTCGAACATCTCATCAAGGTCAATACACGTCCGCTGACGGAAGAGGAGGTCCAGGAAGCGAAGCTCGTCTTTGGAGACAGCCTGGACTACTGGCGGATCCGGATCGACGAATGGTCGCTGATCGCGCATTTCGGTGCGTACAGCTATCGAAAAAAGGTGAAAAAAGCGCCAGAGCACATGGCGATGACCTTCTACAACACGATCCATTTCTCCCGACGCATTCAGCCTGAGCCGGGCAATGCAGATATGGCATGGCTGATCCACGAACTGACCCATACCGCACAGAACGAACACACAGGTGGGGGATTCTGGGTCGAATCGCTGGTTGCCCAGGGTAAAGAAGGGTACGATTATGGAGGCCCGCCTGCGCTGGCGGGTAAGGAATTGAAAGATTTCAACCGTGAACAGCAAGGCGACATTGCCAAGGATTATTATTGGGTTATCCACGAAAAAAAGACAATATCGGAGGACGAGCGCAAAGATTACGACCGCATGATCGCGCAGTTGAAGGCCGGAGAATTATAACGACCCCGGGACTGTGCATTGCTTTCCCATGGCAGCCAAGGAGAAAAAAATGACCTGTACGCACCGCGATATGATCGATGTTGAGGTAAGACCGAATACGTCAGGATGTGAAGAGTGCCTGCGGGATGGCACATGGTGGGTACGATTGCGAATGTGCCTGACGTGCGGCCATGTGGGCTGCTGTGACAGTTCGCCCAACCGGCATGCGCGTAAACACTGGGAAGAAAAGGACCACCCGATCATGAGGTCGTTTGAACCGGGGCAAGACCAGATGCGCTGGTGTTATGTGGATGAGGAAGTGGTTTAGGAGCAATGGAAAAAGACCAACACATCACTCTTATCAAAGATGAATATATAATGCTTCAGGGTTTTTATGAAGATTTTGATGAGCGCTGTATCACTATCAAGGGCTGGAGCATTACGGTTGGCCTGGCTGCGCTAGGCGCTGGTTTCGTTTACCAAAGATTCCTTTTTCTGGGCGCTGTGCTTTCCGGACTGCTATTCTGGTACCTCGAAGGCTATTACAGGGGATTATCTTACTACTTCTCACAAAGAATCCAGGAAATTGAAAAGCACATCCGTGAGGAGGAGTGGGATAAGCTGGTACCTTTGCAAGTTTATTACAGTTGGGGGAGGGCGTACAATAAGAACGGTTCTCAGACCTGGCGTTATATGCGTAAGAAAATGAATTTGCTGCCGCACCTCGTCATAACGGCAGTGGGGCTGGTGTTGTATCTACTGGTCTTTTCAGGCCTGCTGTAATTAAAAAATTAATCAGAGATCGGGTTAAGAAAAAACAGACTGGTTGATTATCATTCCGACGGCGACCCGGAATAATAATAGCCAACCCCAATAAGGCTCCATTCAATTCCGCAAAATAATTAGCTATCCCTGAAAAAATACAAAATATCTTGCTAAACAATGGCGGGAACGGTCATTTTGCGCGCCAGGAGCAGTGTTGGCACGATGGCGACGGCGCCGCTGACGGTCGCCAGCCAAAATGGCATGGCAGGAGAAACCGAGAAGAGCGTACCTCCCAGGCCGGTGCCGAAAATGATCGCCAGGCTGGCGACGGACTGGTAGATGCCCAGGACGCCCCCGCGTAGTTCGTCTTCAACGGTCTCCGTCGCAAGCGATTGGATTGACGGCAGCAGGATTGCCTGCCCTATTGGGAAGATCACCGAGCCCAGGAAGGCCATTAGAGGTGCTTTTGCCACAGCGAAGATCAATGAACCCAGGATGCGGACCACGTTTGCATTGATCACCAGCACGGCCTCACTGAACCTGCGCAGCAGGTGTTTTAGCAGGAATGACTGCGTCAGGAACTGCGTCGCACCGACTGTAGCAAGCAGGAGACCGACGTTCCTCATCACTAGTTCAGTTGGGACTTCCCTGAAAATGACGGCGTTGCCGTAGAGCGCAAAAGTGGATTGGATCAGCCCCATTGCAAACTGGGCGATGAAAACCACCAGGAGGACCATCACCAGCGGCGCGTTCCTCAGCACTTCGCCGATGGATAGGGTTGCTTTTGTAAAGCTCTTGTTCCTGGCTTTTTGCGCATCTGTGAGCGACTCATCCAGGAACAACCAGGTCAGCAGTGTAGTCACAGCTGCGACGACAGCGGCCAGGTAGAACGGCACGCGTGGACCATAGGCTGCTGACAGGAACCCGCCAAGTGCCGGACCGATGATGAAGCCGAGGCCGAAGACCGCGAAAATGTACCCGAGAGCTTCTGTGCGTTTTTCTTTCGGTGATATGTCCGTCATGTACGCCTGCGCCACGATGATATTTCCACCTGTAGCGCCGTCGACGATGCGGGCTGCAAAAAGCATCCACGGGGCTGTAGCGAAGCCGATTGTGGCGAAGCTGAGTACGGTCCCGATCTGGCTGACCAGCAGCACCGGTAACCGCCCGATACGGTCGGAGAGACGACCGAGGTATGGTCCGGCGAGGAACTGCGCCACGAAAAAGACCGAGATGATCAATGTGATCACCTGTTCGGAAAGGTCGAATTCTGCAAGCGCGTAGAGTGGCAGGATGGGAAGGATCAGCGCTGCTCCAACCATCTGGACGAAAACGATCGCTAGGATGGTCAGCAAGCGGCGGTCGAAGCGTTTTAACATTAGGTGATTGTATCAAAAAAGGTGCCGGGTTCCAGGGTCCAGGTACCGCACGTTCATTCGTCACCTGATCAGGAGGGATTGGATTTTTCTGAACCCTGAACCTCTTATTATGAAGCGGGTTTTTCGTCTTTCGTGGACGATGCGGGTTTCTTCCCTGCATTCCGCACGTTAATCAATTTGTCCAGCGAATCGAACCAGAAACTCGAATTCTGCGCAGCTGCCACACCGGTGAGGAAAATACCGAACACCTTGGCGCCGAACGTGAATAAATCGCGCTTGCAGCTCCCGTCTGCGGTGAGGATGCCGAACGTGTAGTTCTCCCAGGCTTTCGGGACGAGCAATTTCGGAGCGGGAATACAGAGTGTGTCTTCTCCTTTGAACTGCCACCCTACCGGTAGAGAGAGATCGTCCGTCAACCTGTTGGAAAAATCACGGACCTGAGTCGTAATGTCCGAGCCGGCTCCAAATTCCGCCTGGAGCTGTTCCGGCTTGACCTGCTCAGCCTGCGCCACGATGGCCTGGCGCAGTGCCGGTTCCTTCCATAAGGAGGTGGCGATATGGAACGTATCTACGTTGAGGGCGAATGCCAGCAAAAGCCCGACGACCAGCGCGATCCGCCCGGTGCGGCGCTTATACCAGCCTTCGAGGCGGTCCATCGTATAGTCAAACCAGTTTTCAGTTTTTGTCAGTACGCCGTTCAGATAATCTTCCCCATGTTTGAAGCTGGCTTCGGCATCCTTTATGATATGGCGAAGGCTGTTGGCCAGGTGCTGCTCGCCCTTGAGTTTCAGCGCTTCAATCCCCAATTGGAGCTGGAAGGCTGGCGATGCCTCAGGGTGCTTTTCGAAAAATGCTTTCGCGGCCGTCTCGAAGGAAATCATGCTCCCTCCACCGTCCTGTATGAGGTCGAGGAGCTCGCTCCGGGAAGTTTCGTTGATAAGCTTGCTCTGGTTAACGCGCTTCAGCACGTTTTTCAAAATCTCATTGAATTGAGATTGGTCGATCGCAGAATCAATGCGTTTAAATACCGCCTGCAGGGCATCTTCCGCGGCATCGAGCAGCGTGGTTTCAATTTCCCGCGTGACTTCATCGATCACTGCTTTTGCGAACTGCCTGCCTGGGATGTAAGAGGGTTTACCTCCCGGCTGGTGCAGCGCCGTGATAAGGGGATTGGAAAAAAAGCCGCTGACGGTGCCGGATTCCACAATTTGCACCCCCTTACGGGAAAACATTCCGCGGATAGATTCCCAGAATCCGGGTTTCCGTACCTGTTCAGAGACCAAACCGACAATGGCATCCTTCAGCATCGAAGACCGCCACTTGAACCAGCCGGATATCGTCTCGCGGGCGGTCATCGTGGCGAGGCTCATGAGTAGGAAGACGAAAAACAGCCCTATGACAACTTCGACAATTTCCTGGATGTACATGACGCCTCCACCCTGTCAATTCGGTGAGGCCGACCTGCAGTCTGACGGAAATCCGCCTCACCGGCCAGACAGATCTTATAGAAAAGGGACAATATGATAACTATACAAAATCCCCCTGGACATTTCAAGCGAATTTCTTAATTAGAAAGCGATTCCAGTTTCTCTTTTAAGCTCTTCGGCAGGTTGCCTGCTATGAGCTCGTACGAGTCGTCGATCATTTCCCGGATCAGTGATTCCGGCACATCACTGGCCAGGTAGACCGAATTCCAATGCTTTTTATTCATGTGGTAACCCGGTTTGACACCCTCGAACTTGCTGCGGAAAAACATCGCATCGTCCGGGTCACATTTCAGATTGATAAATTCCGGCTGCGGTTCATCGTTCGTCAGCGCGAACATCCTGCCCATGACCTTGTAGACAAGCGTTTCAGGTCCGAAGGGGCGTTCCTCCACCGCGCCGGGCTTGGCCAGCAGATAAGAGCGAAGCGTTTTAAGGTCCATAGAGTAGATCATATCAGAGTGTGGGCATCTATTGCTATACTTGCACAGCACCAGGTGCATTGAAATGATCACGGCCCCGTCGTTCCCCCGGCGATCGCAAGCCCGACAAAAAATGCGAAAAAGCAGGCAAACATCAGGACCGGCAGCACGCTCACCACACTCAGACCGACGCCGAACAGGCTCAACATCCGGGCACGTTCGGGATTGAGACCCTTTCTCTTGTTCGTCAGCGCAATCAACCCCAGTACACCCGCCCCCATCGGGATGCACATCCCCCCGCCGAACCAGGTCAGCAGCGAGACTGCCCCAAGCAGCCCCGCCGCTGCGGCGATCAGGTCCGTCTGGTTTCCTTCGTACGGCGCTCGCGGCCGCGTCCCGTCTGCCTCCCTGACCTGAATCCCCTCCGCATACAGTGCCGGCGACTGGACGCTGCCACCTGTCTTTTCGTACTCCCGCGCATGCTGCTCGCATAATCTGCGGCCTTCGTCGTCGTACCACAAGCAGAGATCACACAGGGCTACTGCGCACACTTCGCAGTGTTCGATTGCAGCATGGTCTTCATGATTGATGCAGGCTTCCATGTCTTATTCAATCCGTTCTTTCAATTTTCGTCTGGAATCATTCATACAACCGGCCAATTTCATTTCATTGCGAATGCTGTTCACCAGCCAGGGCTGATTCGATGAATTCGGACAGATCAGCCTTCTGCTTCGCCAATGAAGGCAGGTGCATGTACATCATGTGTCCCGCTTCATAGTAATCCATCCGGATATGGTCCCGCAGAGAACGGTCCAATCCAAGGTGGTTGAACGTGTATTCTGTCGCGAAATAAGGCGTTCCAAGGTCATAATAGCCGTTGCCTACATAGACCCTCAAGTACCTGTTGATCGTCATCGCTTTGCGCAGCGTCTCAGCTACGTTCAAGAACTCGTTTTCAGAGTTCTTATAGCTCCACGGCCAGACCTTCCAGGAAAGGATTTCGTAAGGAAGGTCGTTTTCGTATTCCAGCTCCGAGCGGACGTAGTCGTTAAACGTCGCTGTGTAAGTGCCCATGATCTCGGCCATCAACGGGTCGTACTCACTGGTTTCCCCGGCACTGTCCCGATCGATTCCCTTGAAGCGCGAGTCAAGCCGGCCAACCGTACGACCCTCGTCACGCAGCAGTTCCTTGAAAAAGCGGTGGGCCTTGATGCGCAGGTCGGTGCGGCGGATGTATTCCTCACTCAGGCCGCTGTATCGCGCCAGCTTTGTGACGACTGCTTCGTATTCCTCTTCTGTAAGCGCACTGCCCTTCATCAGCGCCAGCGTGTATTCGCCCATGGCAAAAACTTCTACCTCGCGCAGTGTCGCATGCAAATCGGCCTGCAGTTCATCATCCAGCCGTTTATGGTACCAAGCTGTGGCTGTATACGACGGCAAAAAGAGGATATAAGGCAGGTCGTTCCCTGGGGTGAATCGCGCCGTGGAGAAATCGAGTATGGAAGAGACGAGCATGATGCCGTTCAGGAACATGTTGTGCCTCTCCTGCAGGTAGCCGGAGAGTCCCGCCGCACGTGTGGTGCCGTAGCTTTCCCCGACCAGGAACTTTGGCGAGACCCAGCGCTTGAAGCGCGAGCAATACAGCCGGATGAAATCACCGACGGATTCGATGTCTTTTTTGAAATCGTGATAGGTCTTTGCGACTTCGCCTGCGACCACGCGGCTGAAACCCGTGCTGACCGGGTCGATGAAAACCAGGTCGGTCTTGTCGAGAAGGCTGTACTCGTTGTCGACAAGTTTGAAAGGCGGCGGAGGCATCGATCCGTCCTCAAAGTTAAAAACCCGGCGTGGCCCGAGGATGCCCAGATGGAGCCAGACCGACGACGAGCCCGGTCCACCGTTAAATGAAAAGGTGATCGGCCTGGCTGCGCGGTCTTCTACGTCGTCGCGCGTGTATGCGATAAAAAAAATTTCAGCTTTCGGTTTATAGCCCTCCTCTTTTTCTTCTCTCGGTGTGCTTTCCTCTTTCAGCACGATCGTGCCCGTGGTAACCGTATACCGAACCTCCTGCCCGTCGATCGTCACGACATGCTTCGTTTCTACGAGATTGTCCTTCGGTTCCTCCTTCTGTTTCTTCTCGCCATTTTCTGGTTTTTTTTCTTCTTCAGTCATTCGTACTTCCTAACTGTGTGGGATATCCTTATGTGGGATATCCGGGATTATACACGCATAAGGCATCGAGTTTTACCCACAAAACCGGGCAAGGTGCGAGGTTCAGCGGAACAGATTACAATTTATAAGATCTGGAAACTGGAATACATCCATGCCGCAAATCATAATCACATCTTCCTCCTCATCAATCCACGAGGCTGTGCGTGAACTCCGTGCCTGCAACGCGAAACTGACCCGCTGGCTTTTGCCCGGGGTCGGGCTGGCTTCTACGGAAGGGACCTGGGACGTGACATCTGCCGCCTTCATCACCGATCCTCCGATCTGGATCCGGCATGTACACCCGGTCCAGGCATCCGGGCCGCTCTACAACGACGCCCGTGATCTCATGCACTTCGAAGCGCTCATTGAGCCCGCTCTTATGGAGTTGGATACTGCCGGCACGTTCTCCGTTCAGGTACGGCTGCTCGGTGAAGAGATCCGGTGGCAATACAGCCGCTTTGACGTCAGTGAACGGCTGGCAGCCCACGTGATGAGTTGGGGCGCCGAACTGGACGTGCGCGATCCATTCCAGGTGCTCTCGGTGACCTGTTCGCCCAACGAGGTGTTCATCGGCCTTTCGCGTGCGCAGGACAATCTCAGCAATTGGGCCGGCGGTGAGCGGCGCTTCAGACGCGAACCGGATCAGATCAGCCGCGCCGAGTTCAAGCTTCTCGAAGCTCTAGAAACGTTTCGCATCGACCTTCCGGCCAGCGGCACAGCCCTCGATCTCGGCGCTGCGCCGGGCGGTTGGACTCGTTTGCTCGCTGGCAAAGGTCTCAACATCGTTGCCGTCGACCCGGCCGAACTGGATCCCCGCGCCGCAGCGCTGCGCAACGTTCGGCACATCAGGAAGATGATTCAAGAGACGAAGTTTTCCGAGAAGTTCGACATGGTACTCAACGACATGCGCATGGATGCCCGCGACGCCGCCCGCATCCTCGTCTCCCTCGCTGATCACCTCAAACCGGGCGGCATCGTCATATCAACGCTGAAACTGCCTGAAACCCACACAGGTGAAACCGCCGCTGCGGCCCTCGAAATTCTCAAACAGCGCTTCGTTCGCCTCGGCGCCCGGCAGCTGTTCCACAACCGGAGTGAGATCACGGTCGCGCTGAGTGTCAAAGAATGAGTGGAGTAGCCGGTGAGTCGGCGAATCAGTGAATCTGTGTGAAACGACGTTCACTTTTCTACCGGCGACCAGCAATCCTCAACACAAAACCTGAACCTAAAACCATCACAACCCACCTATGAAATCTTTTGAAACTCTGACAGCCCGCGGGCAGGCTCGCAGGCTCCGTACCATGGCGCTGGCTGCACTTAACAACTACGATCTCCAAATTTCACGTTTGAGGGTGATGACATACCATTTCAACGCCATTTTCCGCGTGGATACGTACGATGGAAGCAAACTCGTCCTGCGCATCAATTTCCCGAACCACCGTACCCCCGGCAACATCCTTTCTGAGATGCGCTGGCTGGCCGCGCTGCGCGCAGATACAGAACTCGTGGTGCCCGAACCGCTACGCAATCGCACCGGCGACCTTGTGACAACTGTCTCTGTCGATGGAGTCCCGGAACCGCGGCACTGTGTGGTTTTCGGCTGGGTGCCGGGACGCGACCTTCACCGTGACCTGACTCCTGCGAATTACGAGAAGCTTGGTCGTTTCACTGCCAACCTCCACGAGCATGCCGCATCCTGGACTCCCAAAGCTGACCTGGACCTCACGGTCTACGATAAAATCATGCTTTTTGATTCATCAATAATGGTCTGGGACGAGCTCGGGCCGGAAAGAGGCATGCCGCCGGCGCTCGCAGCAGATTTCAAGGCGGCATATGAGCGCGCGTCCGCCATGCTGGCGAACCTCTACCGCACTGCTGGGCCCCCCAGGATCCTTCATGCGGACCTGCACCAGGCGAATATCCGCATCCATCGAGGGAATACCCACGCCCTGGACTTTGATGATTGCTTACTCGGTCACTTCGTTCAGGATGTTGGGATCACTTTTTACTACATACAGGGACATCCGGATTATCTCGGGTTACGCGATGCTTACAGGAAAGGCTACGAATCCGTGCGCGCCTGGCCGGAAACAGCCCCCGGACAGGTGGAGGGCATGATTGTGGCGCGTGAAATCCTGCTCTGCCAGTTTATTTACGATGGTGCGAATCCTGAACTCCGCCGGGCCCTTAAGCATTTCCTCGAACGTGCAGCGCCGAGGTTGAAAAGGTATCTTGAAATGGAAAAAGAGCAGTGAGACAATTTCAAATGCCTGACTTTGTGACCTCTACAGGAAACAAAAATTTCAACACCTCCGGCAGCCGCCGCGCCCAGGTCGTTTCGTGATGGATTCCCTGCTTATCCAGGAAATAGCGTAAGTTTTTCCCTTCCCCGAAACCGAGTTCCAGCAGTGCATCGCGCATTTCAATGGTTTCGTTCATGCCGTCGTCGCCCTTACCGACCACATCTTCAACGCCTGAATCGAGCCAGATTCGCACATCTGGTACCGGCATGTTTTTGAGCCGCTGGAGCATAACGTTTTCCCCATTATCATTTTTCGTCAGCCAGTATGCAGGGGAGAGGATGGCATGGTTCCTGGCGAATTCCGGTGCTTCCCAGGCGATATATTGCGAGAGCAGGCCGCCCATCGAAGATCCGCAGGTCCCCACATTTTTTCGACCCGAAAGCAGCCGGTAGTTTTCCCGGATATATGGGTCGACCTCATACAGGTAATACGCCAGCACAC
>JBFGQG010000051.1:0-13132 GCA_041564295.1 Anaerolineales bacterium
CCCCGCCGCTCGTGAGCCGCGTGACGGCCATCCGACGGTTTGAATAAAGATACAAATTGCCGTCATCTCCAGCATAAACGACCATCGTCTCGCTAACAGGTGCACGCTCTGTAGAAGCCAGAGTCTCTACTGGGACAGGGAGGCTTGTTGGTACAGCGGTGGCGCTCACCGGCGAGTCCGGCCCGGATGTCGCAGTCGGCGCCACCACAGCGCCCGTTGGAGTTCCATCCCCGGGTCTGAAGCCACCACGCGTACACCCCACCGCCATTGCAATGAACAATGCAATCAAGATGAATTTCCGGCAGTTTCTCATTAGATATCCTCCTGGGAGTTCGACCCAGATTGAAAATCTCGAATTTACTAAGCAAGATTCTATCAAATACAGGCTTGTAATGAATCCTTAATTTAATTGCACGGATGTATCGGTTGACATCCCCGATTAAAAATGCAAAATTAATTGCGGAGACTCAGCAATAAGCAATAATCATATCAGTGGGGTCTCCCAGCATTTATGATGAATTACGAAGACAGGATTCGCGCAGCTTACCCATCATTTTCCAAAAGTTTTGCACGCCTTGCAGATTACCTGCTTGATTCATACCTCGAAGCCGCCTTCATGACCGCCACGGAACTCGGTCATGCGATCAATGTCGATGCCACAACGGTTGTGCGTTTTTCACAGCAACTAGGCTATTCCGGTTATCCAGAATTACTCAGGGAAATTCGCGACAAAATCAAATCTCAGCTGCTGGCACAGCCTCAAAAAACCGATAACGAAGACAGCATCGCCGGAGTCGTCGAGACCACGATGGAGGAACTCGACAGCATCTTCGCCCAGACTCGCACACTCCTGGACCCGAAGGTTGTAGAGGATCTCGTTCAGGAAATCGATAGAGCCCGCAAAATCATCCTCGTGCCCGATCATCACGCCAATGAGGCTTCCCGCACTTTGCAAAGCGCATTGGAACGAGGGGGGTTTCTCGTTGTCGTTGCAGATACGGGGCTTTACGAACTTGCGCGTCTCGTGCGGCTTGCGACAAAGGACGATCTTTATATCGGTTTTCAGACCCTGGCTGAGAGCGACCAGGTTGCCGCAGCCTTGCAGGAGGCGCGCCGAAACGGAGCGGTCACTGCCGCAATCCTCGGTGGGGCTTCCTTCAGCAGCGCCCAGTCTGCAGCTATAAAACTTTTCGCTTACGCACAGCCCTCTAATGTGCTCACGGCGATGATATTGAACGCCATTGCATATACGATCGGGGAATCGATACGCTGGCAGTTTTCAGACAGGTATACAGGTTCAGATAAGTCCATCCGTCTCCTTGCAGACCGGATTAAGAAACACGGAGATTAATGCATAAATGCGGATCGTACGCTATCTAAATTCTGACGATAAGCCTCAGTTCGGCTGGGCACACCAATTTAAAGTTGGGCCGATCGAAGGTGATCCATTTGGCGAATACCGTAGACTTGAAGCTTCTCTGGCAATCGAAGAACTCAAACTCCTCGCACCGGTCGCCCCCGGTAAAATCATTTGCCTGGGGAGAAATTATGCTGCGCATGCCGCAGAACACGATGCAGAAGTGCCTGAGATCCCGTTGATATTTCTTAAACCCCCTTCAGCAGTAATCGGTCACAATGAAAAAATACTGCTTCCGCAACAATCGAGACGCGTCGAGCATGAGGCTGAACTGGTCGTCGTGATCGGTCGCCATGGCCGCCGGATCAAATCAGATGAAGCGATGAAGTATGTTTTTGGCTATACAGCTGGAAATGACGTAACTGCCAGGGACCTCCAGATGAGCGATGCACAGTGGACCCGCGGGAAAGGCTTTGACACATTTTGCGCACTGGGCCCATGGATCGAAACAGAGTTCGACCCTGCGGATGCCATCGTTACCTGCCACGTGAACGGCGATCTCAAACAGATGGCTTCGACCAGGGATATGGTGTTTGATATACCCAGGCAAATTTCATTTATTTCTTCAGTAATGACACTCGAACCGGGGGACATCATCATGACGGGGACGCCGGCAGGGGTCAGCCCTCTCTCCCCCGGAGACGTTGTTGAGGTTACAATAGACGGGATCGGTAATCTCAGAAACCCGGTCCAGTCCGAAACTTGATTGCGTCCTGTGCTGCCCGTATGATCTGCCTCGTTAAGCAGGTCAGGTGGGAGCGCTTATGCCGTTCCGTTTAATGGTCCTGTGTTGCAGGCTCCTGGATAAACAGCGGCAAAAAAATCAGCATGAACATCAACCTTGATATACAAACCGGCATACTGACGGCCGTTATTCTGGCAGCCGCCGGGACAATTTTATATATTCTCGCAGGCATACGATCTATTCGCGCATCACGTGCGATCGCCTTTTACCGCATCAAACGTGAAGGCATGGTGCGCGGCTGGCGATACTTGTTTTTTGGTCTGGTCCTTGCGATACTCGCTGTATTGATAAACTCCTATGGTGAGCCCATCGCTTACAGCTATTTCCCGCCTTCCCCTTCACCGACAGTTACGCCGACGATCACGTTGACCCCTACAGTCACCCCGACCCCATCAATTACATTGACGCCGACCATATCACCTACGCCGTCGGAGAGCGAAACCCCGACCCCAACGCAGACACCGCACGTCCCTGAAGGGATTCTGGCGCTGTTCGAAAGCGTTGTCACGCCTTCTCCAAGCTCGCTATTCTCGACGCTTCAATTCACGCGCGGGATAGATGAAAACTACGTTGCTCTTGACCCCGGAGAAGAATTTGAGAACCCCGTGGGGCATATGTTCGCTTTATTTTCTTATGACCAGATGATCGACGGGGTGCAGTGGACGGCCCTCTGGTTTCGAGACGGAGAACTCGTCCATTTTGAAACAGAACCCTGGGATGGTGGTTCCGGGGGAATCGGCTACACAGATTGGGATCCGCCCTCGGGTGACTGGCTGCCGGGAAATTACCAGGTGCAGATGTTTCTTGGCCGGGAACTGAAAGTGATCGGCGGTTTCCTGGTGACCGGTATACCTCCAACACCGACCGAAACGCCTTCCCCGACCCCATCCATGAGTCCGACGAACACCCTGACACCGACCATCACTCCCTGGCCGACCCAGACTCGCACGCCCACACCGACTCCGTCGATCTCTCCGACGATCACGCGGACACCGACCATAACACCGACGTTCACGCCAAGGCCTCCAACAGCAACATTCACCCCGCGGCCAACTTATGTGCCGACGAACACTCCCACGCCAACAAAGACCCGCTGGCCGACAGCCACACCGATTACGCCCACCCCCACGAAAACCCGCTGGCCAACAGCCACCACTGCCCCTTAGCCAGGAGCGGGACGGCTGCGTGAAAACTCCTAATGGCTGTCGTTGATAGATCGGGGTAGCGTATACTCGTCCACGCAGGTTTTATAGGGTCTACCGAAACGGCGAACCGAAGAACTCTATGGATCCTTGAGACTGTGAATCGCGTACAAACTTGGCAAGTTTTATTGGGTTCGCCGAAATGGCGAAACGAAGAGCATGATGGGTCCACAAGTCTGCGAATCGCTTAAAACTTGCCAGGTTTTCTTAAACAAACCCGATGGTCTTCTGAGATTTATTCGCTAGCTCCGCTGCAATTTGAACAGCCAGGCGCGCATTATTTTTAAGCAGCGAGAGGTTCGTTTCCAGGCTGGATTCGTTCGTAAGCTCCGAAACCCGCCCTAATAAAAACGGCGTAACTGCCTGTCCGCGGATATCCATTGCACGCGCTTCCTCCAGGGCCTGGTCGACAGCCTTATCCATATCTTCTCTAGGCATGGCCGTATCTGCCGGGGGGGGCTGAGTAACGAGCACAGAGCTTCTGGAACCCAGCTCCCAGTGAAGCCGGGCAAATTTCACGATTTCTGCGACCGAATCCAGACGGATGCTGACCGATAGTCCACTGTCCGGCGAGTAAAATGCCGGGAATTCATTTGTTCCGTAACCGACGACCGGGACACCATGGGTTTCTAAATACTCAAGCGTTGCGGATAAGTCCAGGATCGCCTTGGCGCCCGCGCAGACAATGATCATCGGTGACCGGCCCAGCTGCGGCAGATCGGCGGACACGTCAAAAGGCTGGCCGCGGTGAACGCCGCCAATCCCCCCGGTCGCAAACACGCTAATTCCACAAGCCTGGGCTGCAAACATCGTCGCAGAGACGGTTGTCCCACCGTTTGAGCCGGTCGTCAGCGCACCCGCAAAATCGCGTACACTAATTTTCATCGCTTCGCGATCGGCTGCTAACCGCTCGAGGTCTTCACCTGCTAGACCTACGCAGATCTTTCGGTCCATGACCGCGATCGTCGCCGGCGTCCCGCCGCCGCTTTCGATTTCAGTTTCCATGTCTTTTGCGAGCGTCAGGTTCTTCGGATGTGGAAGCCCATGGGTAATTACTGCAGATTCGAGCGCGACGAGCGGTTTTCCCAGCCGTTGAGCTCTCACAACGCCAGGGTGAATATTGAAATGTGATTTTGTCAGATTCATAGCCTTTGGAGATGCTTCAACGCAGCAACGAGCGTCGGCGGAGGGGTGAGATTGTTTTCCTTGTAGATATTGTAGGCATTTTTGATTTTTTCCCGGTACGCGAGCATCAATTCTCGCTTGATTCGAACTTGATCCTTCTCCTGGGATGCGATGTGACCGAAGGCATTAATCGGGACGTCCTGGATCAGGCGCAGCAGTTCGGTGAGGACGGTTGCCCGAAGTAAACCGGTCAAAGCCTTCGGACTGCTTTCAGCCTCACTTTTCAGCCGGCGCTGCCAGGCCTCTCTATGCTTCTGCGGGATCTCTGCCGGCGGGACCCAGGTACCAACGCTGATCCAGTGCAGGTCGATCATCGACGCCTCAGAGTCTCGGAAAGTAGTGATCAACTCCTGGTTAATTTTCTCGCGATCTTTGTACACGGTCTCCGCCTGACTGAACGGCAGCGTCGGATCGATGGACCGGCTTGTCGGTGCATTGGCTTCATCCCGCGAGTCCGCCAGGAACTGGCTCAAAGTGTTATTCGAAATAAATTCACGAATAGCAGACTTAACTTCATCACCGCCGATCTCTGCGAAAGAAAGGTTGGGTTTTTCATACACCAGCTTGTAGATCGCGTCTTCGATAAAACTCAGCGGCTGCTGCAGTTTCTCTTCTCCGTAAGCGTCTTTTTCAATCCGGAATTCCTTATCGCGCATGACGCTGAAGCTAAACCGGATGCCTTTCGCAGTAACCTGGATTCCATCCTTCGTCCTACCAGCGACTTCCTCATTCTCGATGAACTGGTCGCGCAGGTCAATGATCTTCCGCAAGCGTTCAAAACCTTCGATCAAGACAGGCCTGCCGGTCGGCGCTACAATTTCGGGTGTTCCATCAACCTTCTCAAATAGAGCGACATTTTCAAGGTTGGCAAGAACGAGTCCCGGACCCCCGATCTGGTAGATCGGTGAGTTCTCAAACATCGCCGGTACTTGAGCTTCCTTGATGACGAGCCTGTTAAGGTTACGAAAGTTCGTAACGAAAGCAGCCTGCCGGATAAACCTTACAGCCGTCCCCAAATCCGGAAGCTCGAAAATATCTGCAAGATAAATCGCAGCAACGCGCGAGGTCAGCCAGAAGGAAAAACTGATCACGAGCACAAACCGGAAGACCTCCGGATCGAACAGCGGAATAACCAGCACCTTCATCAACGCGTACATGTAGCGCAGCTGGAACAGCATGATGGCGACCGCATCTCCGCCTGTTGGTCCGAGAACGTCGATTTCATTGACTTTCGGTGGATTTGTGACGTACGCGTAGCCCACCCAGAGAATGAAGCCGGCTACAAAAATCAGACTGCGAATAGAAGCGCTGGCCTGATTGATCGCGAATAAAGGCTTAAGGACCGGTTCCAGCGTCTCTGCCAGATCAAGAAGGGCCTGGCGCACAGTAATGCGCGCACGCCTGGAAAGCAAACGAATCTGTCGTTGAATATTTCTGAGTGAGAACGCGTCTCGGTTGTTGACCCGGGGCTGCCTCATCAATGCCTCCGAATCCACTCGATCAATTCAATGAGGTCTTGTTTCTCATTGGTGACCTTCGGCCGCAAATAATCGTCCATTACAAGCTGGTCGTGGGTCCCACGCACGAGCAATTCGAGGCTTTGGGACAGGTCAGGCGCAAGAGAGGGGTCTGGGGCCTTGTGGATCAGGTAATCACCGAGTAAGCGCGTCGCGTTGTCAGCAAAGTCTTTGAGCGCTGTCTGTTCTCCTTCGACTCTTTTCTTGCTGCGCAACCTGAGCGCTTGCGCTTCTGTTGTTCTGGCCTGGTCTTGCCAGCGATCGCGCCATTGCCCGAGAATTCGGCCTTCGACTTCGGCTGGGAAATTGAGGTTAGTAATGATCACCTTCTCCACCTTCAATCCCCGCTCGCGCAATCGCATGTACTCCGGGCTGATGGCTTTGCCCTGGCCGGAGGACTTGCCGAATTCGTTCAGGTGCTCCACGCGCGCCTCGATAAGGCGCGCATTAACAAAACGCTGGATCTTTTGCATGCCGGTTTCTTCAACCACACGGTTCGGTGGTGCGAAAAGCTCATTAATCGTAAATTTACTCAGATATTCCCGCCACAATTCTACAGCCATGTATGCCGGCAGCCAGTCCCAACGGACATGCCTCTGCTGTGTGTCGATGCCTTTTTTCGGATCGATACCTTCACGACCGTTCGCTTTCCACAGGGTGTTTGCATTGAAGCCAAAACGCGTATCCCCTTCGTTTGGCTCATTGTCCAGCTTGAAAATAGTGATGATTGTCGGAACGACCTCGAATCCGTCCCTTGTTGTGCCGCGGGTTTCGATACCTCGATCTCGCCGCATTTTATATTCCTGCTCCGTCTCCAACTCCTGCTCCTCCAGAAAGGGGTTCTCGTTCAGCCGTGGTCCAAGCGATTTAGACTGGAGATGGAGTGAGAATGGATTGGCAATGGTTTCCCCTTTTTTGGTGAAGACCGTGCCCGGGCCGACCGCGCGTGTGAATTGCGTCGGGGTACGCAAGACTGCTGCGCTGGCTGTGTCTAACAGGATGACGCCCTGCCCACGCTTATCGACATCGGTCTTGCTGTAGCGCGGCGCCCCATCCACTATAGCAATGGCCGGCCCGTGACGTTTCAAGACGTACAGGATCAGCCTGGTAAACGCATACCAGCGCTCCTTGGTGTTATGAAGCGGGAGTACGAATTGGGCAAAAAACGCGAGCCCCCCTAAAAAGACGAAGAGAAAGACCCAACCGTCACGCAGGACGTGGCGGACATTTTCCGGGATGACATCTCCTGCGATCGGATCGCCCGACATAAAGCCAAAGATCCTCCAGACCGCGATCATAAAACCAAGGATGGTCAGCGTGATGTCTTCAAGAGAAATACCGCCGGTCTTGACCACCAGGATGATGTACCAGATGAAAAAGATGACCGTTACCACGTACATCTGTTTTTTAGGATCTCGGTACCAGGGTTCATTCCGCATGGGAGTATTCTATACTAAGAGACTGAAAACGCGCAATTCCATATAATAGGCATATGGACACTATCCGCCTTGAATTTCACGCTCACACGATCTTCTCGAAAGACAGCCTGACCAGGCCGAAAGCGCTCATCGAAGCTTGCCATCGGAAAGGCATCGACCGTCTTGTGGTCACCGATCACAATACGATCCGCGGCGCCCTGGAATGCAAAAACCTGGCGCCGGAACTTGTCATCATTGGAGAAGAAATCATGACGAACCAGGGGGAGCTACTGGCTGCTTTTGTAAGGGAGGAAGTGCCGGGCGGCCTACCTGCTGTGGAAGCCATCCGGAGATTACAAGAACAGGGGGCGTTTATCAGCGTATCACATCCGTTCGACTTCACACGCTCAGGGCATTGGAAGCTGACTGACCTGGAATTGATCGCACCGCATGTAGATGCCATCGAAATATTCAACGCACGCTGCCTGTCGATGAAATTCAATGCCCGGGCGGCAGCATTTGCGAAAGAACGCGGACTCCCCGGTACATCTGGATCGGATGCACATGGACTCATCGAACTGGGCGCGGCAACGCAATTCGTCCCTGATTTCAACGACGCAGATGGATTACGGAAATCAATACGGCAGGCCACGTATCGAAACCAGCTTTTACCTTCATGGACACGCCTCGTATCCCGAAAAGCCGTGATTTACAAAGCATTGTTCAAACCGGTGATTTCTTTCTAATCAGCGCTTTCACTTGATGCAAAGGGCTTTCAGAAATTTTTGCAGAAGCGGCGATTTATTATCGCATTCGTTGACCCAGTCAGGTATTCCGGTTAAAATCACAACCACATGTTTCGCGGGGCGGTGGCGGAATTGGCAGACGCAGCGGACTTAAAATCCGCCAGTAGAAATACTGTGTGGGTTCGAGCCCCACCCGCCCTACAGAGCAATCTAAGGTATAATCCAGCAATCATGACCGGAAAAAGCAACACCAACCCTGATGCCAATCCTAACAACGTCGAACCGCGTCCGGGTCGGGAGTTTGTGCTGCCGGCATGACACCAGAAATCATCTGAATTTCACCGCCCGACGCCGAAGCGACGGGCGTTTTATTTTGGAGGCGAAGATGTACAAAACGCATACTTGCGGGGAACTACGGACTGAGCACGCCGGCCAGGAGGTCACCCTCGCGGGTTGGGTTCACAGGCGCCGGGACCATGGAGGGGTGACGTTTATCGACCTGCGCGACCGGTTCGGCCTGACCCAGGTCGTAATCAACCCCGAAATTGCCCCTGCGACACATGAATTGGCAGGTCCTGTCAGAACGGAATGGGTTTTACAGGTCAAGGGTACTGTGCGCAACCGGCCTGACGGATTGCAGAACCCGAACCTCGAAACCGGTGATATCGAGGTGGAGACCCACGATATCGTCGTCCTCAACCAGGCCAGAACGCCTCCTTTCCTGATTAACAAGGAAGAGACTGTCGACGAGAACCGGCGCCTGCAGTATCGCTACATGGATTTACGCCGGGAAAAAATGCAGGCCAACATCATCTTGCGCCATAAAATGGTCCGGTTCATCCGGGATTACCTATCCTCTAAGGGATTCATCGAGATCGAAACGCCGATCCTTTTCAAGACGACGCCGGAAGGCGCACGCGATTATCTCGTCCCATCCCGTGTTCATCCAGGCGAGTTCTACGCGCTGCCGCAGTCTCCACAACAACTCAAGCAATTGCTCATGATTGCCGGCTTCGAGCGATATTTCCAGATCGCCCGCTGCTTCCGGGATGAAGACACTCGCGGAGATCGACAGCCTGAATTCACACAGCTCGACCTAGAAATGTCCTTCGTCAACCGCCGGGAGGACATCATGGATCTCATGGAAGGTATGTACATAAAAATGAGCGCAGAACTCGCGCCGCAGAAGAAAATGCTCACCTCGCCCTGGCCGCGGATCCAATACCAGGAAGCGATGGAACGATTCGGCACCGACCGCCCAGACATCCGTTTCGGAATGGAACTTCAAGATCTTTCGGACCTTGCTCCCGGCAGCGGGTTCCGCGTATTTGAAAGCGCGGTAGAAAGCGGCGGTCATGTCCGTGGGATCAGCGCACGTGGTCTCGGTGATTACACCCGGAAGCAGCTCGACGAACTGACGGAATTTGTCCAGCAGTTCGGTGCGAAAGGGCTTGCGTACATCGCACTGACTTCGGAGGGTGAAATTCGGTCACCTATCGCTAAGTTCTTCAGTGAGGAACTGCTTGCCGAAATTAAGCGTCGTTTCGATGCACAACCCGGTGATTTGATCCTGTTCGTTGCCGACCAGCCGGAAATTGTTTTCGATACACTTTCCAGGCTGCGACTGCTCCTGGCTGATCGGCTCAACCTGCGCGATGACAGCGTGCTCAGTTTCTGCTGGGTGATAGATTTCCCGTTTGCTTTTTGGAACGAAGAAGAAGAGCGCTGGGACCCCAGCCAGCACCTGTTTACCATGCCGATGCCGGAGGATGTCCATATGATCGAAACGGACCCCGGCAAGATGCGCGGCACCCAGTATGATATCGTTCTGAACGGATATGAGGTATCCGGCGGCTCGATTCGGATCCACGACCGGTCCCTGCAGGAAAAGATTTTCAAATTGATCGGGCTATCAAACGAAGTAGCTCATGAACGGTTTGGCCATATGCTGGAAGCTTTTGAATTTGGCGCCCCTCCGCATGGCGGTATTGCCTCGGGTATAGACCGGCTTGCGATGCTGTTCGCTGATGCTCCGAATATTCGCGACGTGATCGCATTCCCGAAAAACCAGGCCGCGCGCGACGTGATGGCGGGCGCCCCCTCACCTGCGGAACAAGCCCAGTTGAAAGAACTGCATATAAAAATTACAGAATAACGCGATTTCGAAAATTCGCTCATCAGAATTAGATTATCCAACACCCACCGAATGTAATGCCCGGTGGGTGTTCGGTTTTTAGAACTCTCACAACGAACGCTGATACAATTTTTATTGCACGCAGCGCTTTATTTACGACGAGGTCGTGATGGTAAAAAATTTTCTGGTTCCTTTAGTGATCATGATTAGCCTGATGGCATGTTCCTTAGGAGAGTCGCCTGGAGATTCGGAAGCGGAGCAATCCGCAAGCATGACTCGTGTAGCAGAGGCGGTATCAGCGACAGGGACGGCGATGGCAGCTAACGATGCCGTCGAGCCGGAGGCAACGCCAACACCCGAAAAGAAACCGCTCGATGAAGCGATACTGAATGCCGGCTCGTTAAACGTTACGCTCGGAATTTGGCCCCCGGCGCCGCATGAAACGACGGTGCCTTCTTCTAATCCGCTATGCCTTAAGACCTGCTTTGAAGAGCTGTGGATATCGATCGATGGGCGTGCGACCCTCAGGATCGGCCTTTTTGAATTTGCAAACCGCGACCAGGTTGTCACTGAATTACGCGATATAAAAGCCTCGCAAACGATCCTTGGTGTAAAAGAAGTGCCGATCCCGGATTACGCCAGTATGCCGACAGATTCCTGGATGCAGGATAACGGCACGAGCGGCAGCCGATACACTTTACATTCCCGGCAGGGGCGTGTGCTCGTCGTGATGACGATATATTTACCGGATTACGACGAAGCACAGAACCTGCTCTTTTTGTCATTGTAC
The DNA here is from genome assembly GCA_041564295.1 of Anaerolineales bacterium. Lineage (GTDB taxonomy): Bacteria > Chloroflexota > Anaerolineae > Anaerolineales > JABWBV01 > DATDOR01. The sequence continues at coordinate 11,155 of JBFGQG010000051.1, forward strand.
GGCAGCAAGCAAATAGAAATGCTTGCTGAAGCCGGTTGGTAAAATACTTTGCCAAAATTGAATTTGAAGATTAATAATTTTCTGAAACGGGACTAAAGTACTGTTAAAAATTCTGCACGTTCTTCCACCGCTAAATATTTTATGGTATAAGAAAGATGACATACCCTACTGTGCGCGTGATGCCGCAACACCGGTTTTGAGCCAACAGTATGACAAATGGGACCCGACTTGCGTATACTACGCGATAGGCTCCGGCCAAGGCGGACTATACGGGAAGGGACCCAACCTGCGAAGGCAGGTTCAAAACTATGCTGCACACGGCATGGCGGGGTGTCATTAAAACAGATAGATGCGAGACGATAAAGTCTCGCATCTATTTTTTTAATCCGGGTGCAGGGTGCAGGGTGCAGGGTGCAGGGTTCCGAAAAAATCGTAATTCAATTTCCGTACTTCAGCTATAGCCTGGAAATCCTTGGCACCCGGTACCTGGTACCTAGTACCCGGCACTAATTATTTTCTGGCGTGAGGTAAATCAATGGCAAGCTGAGGAGGGTGATGCCGTATTTCACCGTCAGGTTGAAAAGGAAAATCTGCCAGGTCACGGCCCAGGAATCGACCAGCTGGTCGCCGAATAAGGCAAACGGCGCAAAAGCAAGTAGAACGAATACCAGGTTATCCACAGGGACGCTGATAGAATTGCTGACCAGGACACGCAGCCATTGGTAGCGTGGGGTAACTTTTTCGATAAACCACTGGTAGACCTCGGTGTCGGTCAATTCGCTGACGACTTCCGCCAGGATCGACGCCACGACGATGCGCCAGAGCGGCGCAAACACCGTGCTGAACTCCGGACCGCCGAACGACTGAGGATCACTCGGCACAGCTGCGGACCACATCAGGTAAACGACCATAAAGAGATTGATCACCCCGGCCGTAACAATTAGGACCTGGGCGTTGCGCTTGCCAAGCGTCTTGTGCACCAGGTCTCTGAGGGTGAATGTAATCGGGTAGATAAAGGTGCCCATATCGACAGCCAGGCCCGCAACAACACCGATTTTCAAACTGGCGATGTCGGCGACCATTTGCGCCGCGATGTAACTGGCTACGACGAGGACGGCAGCCACCGGAATAACCGCAACCGGGGATGGCGCGGCGACTTCCATTGAAGATACTTTCGCCTGGGACATTTAAAACTCCTTTGTTTTGTTGAGGCGGGTGCATCGACCGCCGCAGTTTTGTTGGGTGGATTGTCAGTCCACGCGACCGGGTTTTCTGCCACCGGTCTCAGGCAATTTTACCCCTACCTTTCCACGCCAGGCGGGCACGAGCTGCCACCTCTGGAGTCAAAGGCTGCAGGGGTGGTTTCACAGGCCAATCAGGCAGGTCGTGAAAATCAGAGAGCAGCATTTTGATCAGGGCCGCGGCAGGCGGAAATCGTTCTGAAACTGCGCGCGCGTCCGAAAGGCGCGCCTGCGCAGCGAGATCGGTTTTTCCCTCCTGGTGCCGGTCCCAAACGATCCGCAAATCAGGCGAAACCAGGTTCGCCATTGCTGTTATACATCCGGACGCACCAGCCTGCAGGGCCTGCGTGAAGAGGCGGTCTGTTCCGTTGAGGACGAAAAGATCTGCCCCGAAACGGTCGTTGAGCGCGAGGGCGTGATCTAGGCTGGCGGACGAGTCCTTAATTCCCAAAAATTGCTCCGGAAATGCCTCTTTAAGACGTGAGAGGAGGTCGAGTGACAGCGCTACACCGCTGGTCCCGGGGATATGGTAGCCCAGGAATGCACCGGTAGATGGGACAGCTGCAGAAAGGATTCCTGTGAACCAGGTATATAGGCCGTCATCCGTTGCATTGCGATAATAGTATGGGGGCAAGACCACGACGCCATCGTAGCCCCAATCGAAGACCTGCCTCGTTAACTGCAGTGTGTCTTCCTGTGAAGGCATGCCGGTGCCTGCCATGAGCCGAAATTCCGGG
>JBFGQG010000052.1:0-13128 GCA_041564295.1 Anaerolineales bacterium
GGCATGCCGCAGATCGGCGAAATGTTCTACACATGGGCAATTTCGCTAACGAACGCTTCTGAGACCGCCGCGCTATTCGGATGGCTGCTTGGCTTGACAGCCGTTGCAGGCTTGATCGGCACTGCTGAGCAGCGGCTTGGTGCATCTGCCGGCTGGATCTCAGCTGCCGCATTCCTCGCCGGAGCAACAACCCTGAGAAGCCTTGCCTGGGCTTACGCGGACTGGTTTTCATTCCTTTATGGCCTGTCGACGTTGATTTTCCTTGACCTGGCTTATTCCGATGAGCCTTCCCGGCGTAAACAATGGCTCGTGCTTGCCGGCGCGATGGCCGGTTTTGCCATCGGGACGAAATACTCCGCCGGAGCGGCTCTTCTGGCTGCGTCAATGGTTTTGGTAATTTCCCCACCCGGTCACTGGGGCCTGATGGAGCGGGTTAGAAATCTCCTCATTGTCGGCAGCGCAGCAGCCGCGGCCGTTGCACCCTGGCTGATCAAGAATTTCATCGCGACCGGCAACCCTGCATATCCCTTTCTGTTTCCTTCAGGTGAAATGACAGCTCAACGGCTGGCGTTGTATGCAGGACAACCCATTTTTGGAGGGATCGAACACCTTTTCCTGTTACCGGTGTTGGCGACAATCACGGGACATGAAGGAGCGCCCGGCTACGGCGCTTCGATCGGTCCGCTGCTGCTGGCCCTGGCCATCTTCGCCGGCCTTGGCATCAAAGAACGCAGTGACCAGGAGCAGTCCTTTATCCGCCGGCTGGGATTATTCTCCGTTTCGGGAATGCTTATCTGGGCTGTTGCAGGACGACTGTCCCACTACCTGATCCAACCGCGCCTGTTTTTCGTACTTTTTCCGGCTTTCAGCCTGCTTGCGGCGGCAGGCTACCAGGCGGTCGCCGCGTTCAAATGGCCGGGGGTGCGCCTTGGGCGGATTGCAGGATTGCTTATAGTCATCGTTCTAGGTTTCAATGCAGTTCAACTGGCTTCAGAATTGCTCTACAGCGGCGCCGTTCGCGTATTATTCAGCCAGGAAAGTGAGGAAGATTTTCGAGCGAAAAACCTGGGAATGTATGTCCTGGCGATGCAGGCAGTAGATGCTCTTCCGCCCGATTCGCGTGTCTTGATGTTGTTTGAACCGCGCAATTACGACTGCGTTTCGAAATGCGACCCGGATGAATTCCTGGATAGGTGGGCGGTAGACACCCTGGCCTTCGACCACGATACAGGTCGGATAATCGCCTTCTGGAAAACGCAGGGATATACCCATGTCCTCCTGCATGACTTTGGTGCGGCTTTCCTGGAGGACCATCCCGGTTATTCGCCGGCCGGCTGGGCCGCCCTGGACGACTTCCGGATAAATTTCGAACCATCAGTCGATTTAAACGGAATTTATACGCTTTACGAACTGCCATGAATCGTCGCAACGTGATCCTCTTTGCCGCCGGATTGGCGATCTCGCTAATATCGGCAAGCTTTCAGCATGCACCCGGATACATGGATTCAGATTACTACATGTTGGGCGGACGCAATCTGGCCAGCGGCGAAGGGTTTACTGAGTGGATCCTGTGGAATTACCTCGATTCTCCGGCTGGTTTACCGCATCCTTCCCACGGGTACTGGATGCCGCTGACTTCGATAATCGCTGCTATCAGTCTGGCATTTTCGCCGGACGCCGGCTTCAACCAGGCCCAATGGGGTTTCGTCCTGGTCTCTGCTCTGGTTCCACCCCTTACGGCAACGCTTGCAGGACGACTTTACTCAGAATCAGGGCAAAAACGCCGCTTGCGGGCTGCCTGGCTTGCCGGCCTGCTCGCCGTTTTCCCCGGATACTATTTTGGATTCTTGACAACTACAGACAGTTTCGGCCTTTATATGGTCTTAGGAGCTGCGTTTTTTATTGTACTGATTCGCGACACAGGCTCACCGTTCCGCAAGACCTTTTTGCTGGGTATCATCACCGGTCTGATGCACCTCACCCGGGCAGATGGTTTCATATGGCTTTTTCTTGCGCCTGCTGCCGCCTGGCAAAAAGACGCGAAGCGAGCGGCAGGATCTGCCGTAGGAGGTTATTTCATTGTGATGGCGGCATGGCTTTTTCGCAACCAGGCCGTTTTCGGCAGTCCGCTCGCGCCTGGCGGCAGCCGTGCCTTCTGGTGGGTCCGCTACGATGACCTTTTTGCTTTTCCCCCTGAAATCCTGACCTTCCAACGCTGGTGGTCAGCCGGCCTGGCAGCCATTGTCAATGCGCGTGTGACGGCGGCAGGACAGAACTTACTCTCAGCGATAGCCGTCAATGGGATGGTGTTCTTATTCCCGCTCATGCTTGCCGGGATATGGCAAATGCGTTCGAAACAGGTCGTTCGGGTTGGGGTGGCCGGATGGGCACTGCCGTATCTTCTGATGTCCTTCGTCTTTCCGTTTGCAGGTGCGCGCGGGGGATTTTTCCACGCGGCCGCCGCTGTCCAGCCTTTCTTGTGGGCGCTTGTCCCGGAGGGGCTCGCAGCCTTCGTCGCCTGGGGACAGCATCTCCGGAACTGGAAGCCTGCAGAAGCGGAGCGTATATTCGGAGTGGGCATCATCTTCATTGCGGTGCTGGCAACGGCTCTACTAGGCTGGCTGCGCGTCATATCCCCAGGGGCTGGCGATCCGGCAGTTTCCGCTTACCGGGAAGCCGCGATTTTCATCAGCCGGAATGGATCTCCGGATGAAGCCATCGTTATGGTCAACAATCCCCCTGGTTTTGCACTCGAGACGGGTCGACCAGCCATCGTCATCCCAGATGGTGGTTTGCCTGCCATCCTGGCTGCCGCGGATAGATTCGGCGCAACGATTCTGGTCCTAGGCCCAGAACAGGGGTTGGAAGATCTTTACGATGATCCCGAGGGTCAGGAAGGGCTGGTATTCATGGGCTCGACATCTGCAGGATTAAAGGTCTTTTCGATCGTTGGTGAAAGATGACCGTCGTTCGCCGTAAACATATCCTCATCTTTCTGGCTCTGTCGCTCCTGTCCCTTGGAGGGTATTTGTTCTGGAGCAGCTCGCTATACCGGCCTGGTTTTCCGCTCGATGATGCCTGGATCCACCAGACCTATGCGCGCAACCTGGCGCAAACCGGTGCATGGACATTCCAGGAAGGCGTGCCCTCAGCCGGATCCACAGCGCCATTGTGGACGCTGATTCTTGGTGTGGGGTACTTGCTTCATCTACAACCACTCGTCTGGGTATTTTTCATTGGAGTGGTCTTAATGACGGCCGTTGCAGCAGTCGGAGCTGAAGCGATCTCGTCATTTGCGCCTGGCAAACCCGCAATCGCACGCCTTTTTGGAGGTCTTTTGATCTTTGAATGGCACCTGGTCTGGGCTGCGGGTTCCGGGATGGAGACATTGCTTTTCACATTTGTCACCCTGGCGCTGTTCCTTTTGCTCTTGCGGGACCGCGGGTCGGCACTGGCCTGGGGTGTATTGATTGGGGTAGCTGTCTGGTTAAGGCCGGATGGGATTACACTGGCCGGCCCTGTTCTTTTTGTGACCATTTTCGGCCCCAATAGTCTCCGGCAGAAAGCGGTGGACAGTCTGTCTGCGCTCGCTGGAGTTTTGGTCCTGGTTCTGCCGTACCTGGCATTCAACTCCTGGCTTTCCGGTGAAATGCTCCCATCGACGTATTTTGCTAAACAGGCGGAGTATGCTGTCTTGCGTTCGCTACCTCTTATTCAGCGACTTGGCGACCAGCTGCTCATTCCGGTGGTCGGGGCAGGCGCAGTGGCGCTGCCCGGCCTGGTTGCAGCTGGCAGGCAGGGCATAGCGAGGCGTGATTGGCCTATGCTGGCCGGGCTTTGTTGGCTGCTCGGAATGGCCGTTCTTTATGCGCTGCGCTTACCTGTGACTTACCAGCACGGCCGTTATCTGATCCCGATCGTGCCTGCCTGGTTTGTTTGGGGATTTGGTCCACTCCTGGATGCAATGCGCCTGGAGACCAATGTGTTTTTACTGCGCGTTTTCAGCCGGGCAGGTCTGCTCCTGGCGCTGGCCTTAACTGCTGCATTCTATTTCGTTGGTGGACGGGCGTATGCGCAGGACGTCGCCGTGATTGAGAGTGAAATGGTGGAGACTGCTAAATGGGTCTCGAACAACCTCGAAGGTGCCTCGGGTGAACCGGCAGCAGCCCATGATATCGGTGCACTTGGATATTTTGGAGGGCATCGATTGCTGGACCTGGCCGGTCTTGTTTCGCCGGAAGTGATTCCGTTTATCAGAGACGAAGCGGCCCTGCGAATTTATCTCGACCAGGCCAATGCCGCTTATCTGATCACATTGGAAGGCTGGTATCCACGTCTCGAAGACGGGCTCGAGGTCGTTTACAGGACAAAAGGAAGTTTCAGTCCGGCGCTTGGCGGGACAAACATGGTTGTGTATCGCTGGCCTTAAAGGTCATTGTGATGAGAATGAAACGTCACTGTTGTTGCTACACTAGTACCGATGTGCTATACTTTCGACGTAATTATCGGCATTCAGACAGGATATAAAATGGAAGATATCACAGTAGTAGTTGTCGACGATCATCCGCTCTTTCGACAGGGGGTTGTTGAAACGCTGTCCCTTGAACCAGGGATTGAAGTTGTTGGCGAAGCCTCGAACGGGGACGACGGAATGGCCATATTGAGGACATTGAAGCCAAACATTGCCGTGATCGATGTTAACCTCCCGGGACTGAACGGGCAGCAAATCACCCGAAATATCATTTCCGAGAAATTAGCGACGAAGATCGTTCTGTTAACCGGTTACGATAACACCGAACAGGCCATACACGCCATCCGTGCAGGCGCCAATGCGTATTGTTCTAAAAATGTCCTCCCCGACCACTTGATGAACGTGGTCCGTTTCGTCCATCAAGGGAAATTTGTGGTGGGTGAGGACGTTTTCGATACACGCGGGATTGATATCTGGCTGCAGGCGAAGATGGATGAGATTCAAAGGCCCTACAGCACACCAGGTGAACCGTTCCATCCGCTTTCCAGCCGAGAAATGGAAGTGCTGGCCTGCGTGACTCAGGGGCAGAGCAACAAAGAAATCGCTTCGATCCTGGGGATCAGCCATCAGACAGTGAAAAACCACGTGACGGCGATATTGCGCAAATTGGGCGTTGAAGATCGCACACAGGCTGCAGTGTATGCGCTGAGGCATGGTTGGGTTCGCCTTCAAGAGCATCGCAAGCTTTGAACGACCGGGTTGGGGAAGCCATCCGAAAGTAGATACAACTTTTGAGGTGAATAAATGGATTTCAGAAACATGGATCTGGAACCGCTAAAAGATTTTGAAAGCTGGGAGGACGCGCGGCAGGTGATGCGAAGCGAGCTATCCACTGCGAGGGCGGATCTTTCCGATTTACAGCGCAAGATTACGCAGAGCCGTGTAGAGATCGATAAGCTGGCGAACCGAAACACGATGATGACTGCCCGTGTTCAGAAAGTACAGGGAGAACTTCAAAATGTATCCCGGGAAGATATCCGGGCGGCGTATGATGGTGCGATGGAAACGCTGCAGCGGTTGTTCGTGATGCGCGGCCAGCTTGAAAAGATGGAATCCGACGAACTTTCTTTCAAGCGCTATATCGAACTGCTTGAGGGTGTTGAACAAATCATGGAAATGGGGATGTCGAACGAGCCCGGCTCTGCCGGCTCTTTTGCGACAGTAGAAATGATGATCCGGGCGCAGGAATCTGAACGACAGCGTTTATCCCGTCAAATGCATGATGGACCGGCCCAGGCTCTCGCGAATTTCATCCTCCAGGCGGAAATTGCGACCCGATTTTTCGACATGGACCAGGATAAAGCCAGGGAAGAATTGAAAATTCTCAAAACGGCCGCCTCGGAAACATTCCAGCAGGTGCGTGATTTCATCTTCCAGCTCCGCCCGATGATGCTGGATGATCTCGGCGCGATCCCGACTGTTCGGCGTTATGTAGACGCCATAAAGAACCAACACGGTGCTGAGATAAACGTTATCGTTACAGGAACGGAGCGCCGCCTCGAATCGTACCTCGAAGTTATTATTTTTCGCTCTATCCAGGAATTGATCGCAACAGCCCTGACACAGAGCCAGGCCAACGAAATCAACGTCCAGCTGGACCTTGCCGATCACGAAATTCGGATCAGCGTGGAAGACAACGGTCGCGGGGTCAATCCGGAAGATATCGAAGCGGAGGAGTTCGTCGGCGTTAAACTGATCAAAGAGCGGGCAGAAATGCTTGGCGGTTACTTTGAGGTGGACAGCGCGGTTGGTCAGGGTACCAGAATCACGTTCCGCGTACCGGTTGTCAAAGTAGGAGAAATAGTCTAGAATAGATGTGCCTTTGTACTATTGCTTAATCAAGTGAAAGTCATATAATTATTAGCAGGTGTTAAGAAATTACACCTCAATTGCACAGACTATCTGAATGTGTGACTTGATGGCACAGGAAATCGCGACGAAAGGAGGTGAAAACCATGTTATTCGCACCGAAAGAGCAAGAAAAAGGCCAAGGTCTTGTTGAATATGCTCTGATTCTCGTTCTTGTTGCAGTTGTCGTTATCGTAATTCTGGCTCTTCTTGGACCGGCTATCGGTAACGTATTCAGCAACATCGTACACAACATCTAAGTTTTTTTTTGTTTCGTCGAAAAGGCGCTGCTCTTATGCTGCGCCTTTTCATTTTAATCTGACCGGGTGCTCGAATCTCTCTATGAACAACCATCAGGCCTAAGAAACGGGGGGATGTTCAAACTCACCCAATATAGGGATGCGCATATACCGCAAAAAGTGTAAAATAATTCAACAAATTCTAAGAATTTCTCCGGATTTTAATTTAAGGAGGAGGAACCAATGCGTCGAGGCAGAGTTTTTATTTTATTGGGATTGATTTTGATCTTAGGTTTGATCGCTGTAGCGGTCTTATTGCCCCAATTGACGGGACAACCCACCGGGCAGGAAACGACCGGACCTCAGGCCGACACGTCTGTTCGGGTGAATGTTGTGATCGTGCAGCAGCGTATCAACCGCGGCGAAGAAATCACAGAGAATAAGGTTGCTCTGGTACAAATCCCGCAGGAGAACGCATTCTCAGGCATGTTCACTGCCCTTGATCAAGTTGTGGGGAAAAAATCCCTCTTTGATCTCGACCAGGGGGCTTTTTTGACGGAAGCGATGGTATCCGATACCCTTGTAGATCTTCCAGGAAGCCTCGCATCGCTTTATATCCAGAATGGAATGGTAGCGGTTTCAATCCCGATCAACCGGCTTTCAGCAGTTTCGTACGGGTTGCGTCCCGGGGATCATGTGAACGTCATTTCGACGCTCCTGTTCGTTGATCTGGACACACAGTTCCAATCGATGCTGCCGAACAATTCTTCCGCAGTTATCGCACCAGGACCTGCGATCGTCGTTTCCCTGACTTCAGAGAGCGCAGACGGCCAGTCCACGGAAGTTTCCGTGTCTTCGGACGAGCTCCTGCAGACGCTGACCGCCCAGATCGTTGCCGGTGGTACCGTTTCACCGATCGGCCGGTTGGACCTCGATCCCACGCTCGGCCAGCCTTTCTACATCGTACCTTCCGAGGCGCAGCGGCCCCGTGCCGTCAGCCAGATGTTGATCCAGAACGCGATGGTCCTGCATGTCGGTACCTTTGCGCTCGAGGAAGAGGAAGCGTTAGCAGAAGCTGCGCCTGAAGAAGTACAGGCCCCGCAACCGGCAGAAGGGGAACCTGCAGCCCAGGAAGGTGCAGCAACCCAACCCCAGGTCGTCCCTCCGGACGTAATCACGCTCGTTGTTTCGCCGCAGGACGCCGTTACGTTGAACTACCTTATCCTGAACAACGCCCGACTTTCTCTGGCCATGCGAGCTGCTGATGATACAAGCACGGCAGATACCGAAGCGGTCACGCTTCAGTTCTTGCTTGACCAGTACAATATTTTTGTTCCCGCGAAGCAGCCTTATGGACTCGAGCCTCGCATCGACCAATTGGATTTCCCTGCGCTTCCGAACGACGCAGCACCTTCGTCTGAAGGGCAGTAGAAATAAGAACTGGAACGACGGATACCAATCGTCCGAATAGGATTGGGTAATCAGATCTTGCCGGAAAGGTAAAGATGGTCCGAAAGGCGCCTTCTTTACCTTTCCTGTATAGATCGCCAGAAGGGGGATTTGAACCGAGTACTGCTCTGGCGCCCTTTCTTTTGGAGACATCTGGATGACTGACGAAAAAATAAAAGTATTAATCGTGGATGACACTGCGGAGACGCGTGAGAACATCCGGAAACTGCTTCAATTTGAAAAAGATGTGGAAGTGGTCGCTACCGCACGTACCGGCCGCGATGCAATTTCGCTTTCCAGTGAACTGAACCCCCATGTAATTCTCATGGACATCAATATGCCGGATATGGACGGTATTGCAGCCACAGAATTGATCCGGCAGAAATCCCCCTGGGCCCAGATCGTCATCTTATCGGTCCAGGGCGATCCGAACTACATGCGCCGCGCGATGCAGGCCGGCGCAAAAGATTTCCTCACCAAGCCGCCCACCATCGATGAATTGATCTCTGCCATTCGAAAAGCCGGAGCAGTTGCCCAAAAGGAACGCGATAAAGCGGAAGCTATGATCGCGCCCGTCTCCACTGACGGTACGGGCGCAAGAGGCGGATTCCCTGGTGGTGTCGATGGAAATGTTATCGTCGTTTACAGCCCGAAGGGCGGCACCGGAAAATCTGTCATCGCGTCGAACCTGGCCGTCGCACTTCAGCGCGGCAACCGGCAGGTCGTCATCGTGGACGGCAACCTCCAATTTGGGAACGTCTCTGTCTTCTTCAACGAGCAGGGCAAAAACCACATCGGTGATCTGACCCCTCGCATCGAAGAACTGGACCAGGAAGTCGTTGAGGAAGTGTTGATCACACATAAAGATTCTGGCGTCAAAATCCTCGCGGCACCTCCGAGACCGGAGTTTGCAGAAGAAGTGACGGGCGACCAGTTCCACCGCCTACTGACCTATTTGAAGAGACATTACAACTATGTCGTTGTGGATACAACCTCCGCTCTGACAGAATTTACTCTAGCGGCTATAGACAGCGCAGATTTCGTGGTCCTCGTCTCTACACAGGATATTCCCGCAATTGCAAATGCAAAATTATTTCTCGATCTTACGAAAGCGCTGGACCTGCCGCCGGATAACCTGCTGTTTGTGGTCAACCGATACGACAAGCGGATTAACATAACACCGGAAAGAATCGCCGAAAGTTTTGGAAAACCGGTCGAAGCAATAATACCTTTGGATAGTAGGACGGTGATTCCGGCCGTCAACCGTGGAATACCCTTCATGGTTGATAGTAAAATAATTACACAACCCATAGGAAGAGCTGTCCGCACGCTTGCGGAAAAGATTTTCGAAAAAACGACGTAATTATTTAAATCATTTTTAGGAGACCTGAGTTATGTCATCATTGTTAAGAAGAATTGAACAGGGGAAAAGCGGGGGACAGCAAGGAGGATCGGGAAACGATGAATCCCGTTTGACCGCGCTGCGAACTCGACGGGCACCTCCGCCCGGCGTCAGCACTCAGCGCGAGACATATTTCGATCTGAAAACACGCGTTCAAAACCGGCTCCTGGCAGAACTGGACCCGGCAATGGATGTGACCCGCATCGCGGAAGTCCGGCGAACGATCCTCGAATTGTTCGAACAGGTGCTTGCCGAGGAAAAAATCGTCCTTACCCGTCCCGAAAGGCACCGCCTATTCGAACAAATCGCGGCTGAGATCCTCGGTTTCGGCCCGCTGCAGCCTTTATTGGAAGACGAGACCACGACAGAAGTGATGGTCAATGGCGCTAAGAACATCTATGTTGAACGCGAAGGTAAAATTGAGCGGGTCCCCGTGGCTTTCGAAAGTGACGACCATGTCATGCGAATTATCGACCGCATCGTTGCGCCGCTAGGTCGCCGGATTGACGAGGCAAGCCCTTACGTCGATGCCCGCCTGCCTGACGGCTCGCGTGTGAACGCCGTCATCCCGCCGATTTCATTGGTCGGGCCGGTAATTACGATCCGTAAATTTGCCAAGTCGCCGATTACCGTCGAACAGTTGATGGATTTTGGTACGATTACAGCGGAGGCGCTGCAGTTTCTGAAAGCGAGCGTTGAGGCCCGCATCAATGTCGTAATTTCCGGTGGTACAGGTTCCGGTAAAACGACGCTTCTGAACGTCCTCTCAGGCTTTATTCCTTCGGAAGAACGTATCGTAACGATCGAAAACGCTGCAGAACTCCAGCTCCGCCAGGAACACGTGGTGATCCTCGAGTCTCGCCCACCGAACATTGAAGGGCGTGGTGAAGTGACCATCCGGCAGCTTGTGATCAACTCCCTGCGTATGCGCCCAGACCGCATTGTCGTTGGTGAGATCCGCGATGAAGCGGCGCTGGACATGCTCCAGGCCATGAATACAGGCCATGACGGGTCTATGACCACGGCCCACTCCAACGGCCCCCGCGATACGTTGTCCCGTATGGAGACGATGACGCTGATGGCCGGGATGGAACTGCCGGTCCGGGCTATCCGCGAACAAATTGCTTCAGCTATTGACCTGATAGTCCACCAGGAACGAATGCGGGACGGAACACGTAAGATCGTCAACATTACAGAGGTTACAGGAATGGAAGGGAACGTGATCACGACAACAGATCTTTTCCTTTTCGAGCAAACCGGTTTTGAAGATGGGAAAGTGGTCGGGCAGCTTCGGCCGACCGGGCTTCGTCCGAAATTTATTGACCGCATTGAGGCTTCGGGTATTCATCTCCCACCGACGATCTTTGGTCTCGGTCGCCGGACCCAGCCAAGGAGATAAGGTATCGAATGGAAAATCTTATTTGGATCGGTGGTGGCATAGCGGTTATCCTGCTGGTAATCGGCGTGATCGTCACGATCTCAGGCGAAAGATCGGACGTTGATGAGCGTCTCGAGCGCTACGCCGAAGGTGAAGCCGACCTTTATGGTGAGGAGGATGGGGAGGGCACTTCTGTCATCACAGACTGGCTGAACGTCAGGGTTGAAAAATCGAGTTTTGGTGATCGAATTGCTCGAGAGCTAGCCCGGGCGGACATGAAGTTCAAGCCTGGGGAGTACCTCGCGATTATCTTCTTCGCGAGTTTCTTCTTAGGGTTTGTTGGATGGATCCTCGGCGGTCGGGAAGGTGTTTACGGTTTCGTATTCGCCGGAATCGGTCTGGTTGCAGGGCCGTTCATCCCTCGTTATTTCGTCCGGAGATCGCAGAAGCGACGGCTCGAGCGATTTGTTGACCAGCTCCCTGATATGCTCAACTTGATGGTTAATGGCCTTCGGGCCGGGTATTCGCAGATGCAGTCTCTGGAAGCGGTGAGTAAAGAACTACCCTCGCCGATATCTGATGAGTTTCGCCGTGTTGTGCGGGAAATCCAGCTCGGTTTGACGATCGAGCAGTCTTTGGACAACCTGCTTCGAAGGATCCCGAGCCCTGACCTGGATTTCATCATCACTGCGATCAACATTCAGCGCGAATCCGGTGGCAACCTTGCCGAGATCCTTGAAGTCATTTCGTATACGATCCGTGAACGCATCCGCATTAAAAGAGAAATCCAGGTCCTCGTCGCCCAGGTGCTGTACTCAGGTCGTATCCTCGCGTTCATGCCGCTTGCATTGGCCGGAGGGCTGTGGGTATTGAACCGTGAATATATGAACCAGTTCTTTTTGCCCGGCAATCGTTTATGTGGTATTCCTTTGTTGATTTGCGGCGCACTCATGATTTATGCCGGTTATATCGCAATGAATAAGGTTGCAGATATCGATGTCTAATTATCAATTAAAGCTTGAAGATCACCACTCGAAAAGGAGACGCACATGGATGCTGCAATAATCATCGGGATCATCGTCGGCGTCATCGTCATTGGCGCAATCTTCTTGATCATTGTAGGGCTGCGGTCAGCAGACGAAGGTGACCTGCTTGAAGACCGCCTGGCGGAGTTTGCCATGCGCGGGGAAACGGTTTCTTTGGAAGAGATCGAACTGTCTCAATCGTTCTCTGAGCGTGTGATTCTGCCGGTAGCGCGGAGATTGGGCGAGTTCGCGCTGCGTTTTACACCCCAGAACGCGATCGACAATACAGCCCGGCGCATTACAATGGCGGGGAGCCCGCGCGGGATGGATCCCACAGTATTTTGGGCCCTCCGCTTCGGTGGTGTTGTCTTAGGTGCCGGCTTAATCGTGTTCGTTTCGTTTACTGCTTCTGAAGACAGCTTTCTGAAAGGCTCAATGGCCTTGTTCATTGGTCTCGTCGTGTCGCTTTTGGGCTTTTTTGCACCTGAATTATGGCTCCAATCGAAAATCAACACACGCCGAACGAACATACTCAAAGCGCTTCCAGATGCGTTAGACCTGCTGACGATTTGCGTTGAGGCTGGTCTTGGGTTCGACATGGCCATGAGTAAAGTCCAAGCCAAGTGGGACAATGAGTTATCTTTGATTTTCGCACGAGTGCTACGTGAAATGCAGCTCGGAAAACTGCGCCGGGATGCGTTGAAAGACATGTCCAATCGCGTCGGATTGCCCGAACTGGGCAGTTTTGTCGCTGCAGTCGTCCAGAGCGAGCAGCTGGGTGTCAGTATGGCAAATGTGCTGCGCGTCCAGTCTGATGCGATGCGCGTGAAGCGCCGCCAGCTTGCAGAAGAAGAAGCACAGAAAGCCCCGATCAAGATGCTGTTCCCGATGGCATTTTTAATCTTTCCATCTCTCCTGATCATTCTCCTCGGCCCGGCAGCACTGCTGTTGATGAATTCAGCCCTATCCGGCATCCTGTTTTAATTCTACGAATCACTTTTCTCAGAAGCTGATTTCTGAACAACAGAATCTGCTTTTGAGTCATTTAAGGGTATGACTTGAGGCCCAGCATTTATTGAAAAGTATTCTGAAGAAGGGCATAAAAGACACCTCCGGCGCGTACCGCTTTTCCGCCGCCGTTCTCAGGCAGTGGAAATTGGCCGCGCTTGACCTGCTCGCGCCGCCTGCCTGTGCAGGTTGTGGGCGAATCGGAAGCGCATGGTGTGCAATATGCGTTTCACAAACAGAAGTGATAA
>JBFGQG010000053.1:0-13105 GCA_041564295.1 Anaerolineales bacterium
AATCGGTAACTTCCACCCGCCGGACGTTGTTTCTTTTCTGAAGCGGATCAAAACGATTTGTGGCCCGGAATGCGACATCCTGATCGGCGTAGACCTGCAAAAAGACGCCGGGATTCTCCACCGGGCATATAACGACTGCGATGGGGTCACTGCTGCGTTCAATTTGAATATCCTGCGCCATTTGAACGATGTATACAATGGATCCTTCGAGCTCGATTATTTCGAACACCAGGCATTCTACAATGTAAAGGAAAGCCGGATTGAAATGCACCTGGTAAGCCTGCGTGATCAGACTGTTCTGCTGCAAGATCACCCTGTCCGGTTTGAGGAAGGGGAAAAGATCTGGACCGAATCCAGCTATAAATATACGCTCAGTTCGTTCGAAGCTCTGGCCGTGCAAGCCGGTTTCCAGGTCACACAGACCTGGATGGATTACAACCGCTTTTTCAGCGTTCAATATCTCGAACCTTGTGCGATCCCGAATGGAGGGAGCCAACCTTGAAGTCCGACCTGTACAAACAGGCCCAAGAATTAATCGACCATCTCCGGGACTCGCGCAAACGCGAACTGGAAGTCCTTTCCGGGATGACGCCGGAACAATTTTTTGGTTCACATACCCGCGATTCAAAAAACCGTATCGTCGAACCGCCGGTGTGGGAAATGGGCCACGTCGGATGGTTCCAGGAACTGTGGACGAGCCGCCAGCTTGACCGTGCCGCACCGATCTTTGAGGGTGCGGACGCGCTGTACAATTCGTTTCGGATCCCGAACGCAGAACGATGGGACCTCGCCTTCCCCACATACAAACAGACGCTCACATATATTACAGACGTCCTTGAAAGCACCATTGCGCGACTCGAGCGGCCAAAAATCTCCGAGGACGACATTTATTTCACGCGCCTGGTGATCAACCACGAAGACATGCACAGCGAAACGATGGTCCACATTCGCCAGACCCTCGGCTATACGCAACCGGAGATCGCTGATACGCGCACACAGCCTGTCCAGGCCGAAGAAGGTTACGAATCACACGATATCCGCATCCCCGGGGGAACCTATATGCTCGGTGCCCTGCCGGACGACCAGCCGTTCGTTTTCGACAACGAAAAATGGGCGCACCCGGTCGAACTCGAACCCTTCTATATCGCTTCCACGCCGGTCACTCAGGCCGAGTTTGCCCGTTTCGTCGAGGCCGGGGGGTATCTCGACCGCTCGCTCTGGAGCGATGAAGGCTGGGAGTGGCGCACCCAGGAAAATGCAGTCCAACCGGTTTTCTGGAAGAAAATGGACGGCCATTGGGCGCGCCGCGTGTTCACCGAATTTGTCCCACTCGAGCCTTTCCTGCCCATGATCCACGTCAACTGGTACGAAGCAAATGCCTTTGCCCGTTGGGCCGGCCGCAGGCTGCCAACCGAGGCCGAGTGGGAAGTCGCAGCCAGTTCCGAACCGTCGCAGGACGGCTTATCCTTTACGCAAATCAAGCGCTGGTTTCCCTGGGGCAACGAGGAACCTACACGTGCTCACGCCAACCTCGATTCAGCTGCGATGGGCCCGGTAGATGTACGCGCCTTTCCACTCGGCGACAGCGCCTGGGGGCTGAGGCAGATGATCGGCAACGTCTGGGAATGGACCGCAGATACCTTCGAAGCCTTTCCGGGCTATGTGATCGACCCATACGAAACCTATTCCGAGCCGTCTTTCGGGCAGCAGAAAGTGCTGCGCGGCGGCGGTTGGGTTACACGCCGCCGCGTGATCCGCAATACGTTTCGTAATTTCTACACGCCCGACCGCAATAACATCTTCGCCGGTTTCCGCACAGTCGCGGATTGATTGGCATGTTCCCTGATCCAAATATCCGCGCCTGGTACAACAGCTTCAAAGCTCCCGTTACCCCAATCGACTGCGGACAGATGTGCGCGCCGAACAACCCCAGCGGAAAACCATTCTGCTGCGATATCTGTCATGCTGTCCCTGCGGCATACAGGAGTGAATGGCAGTACCTCCAGCCGAACACGAATCTCTGGCGGCCGTACACCGGCCAGGAATGCGCCTCTCCTCCGCCTGGGCCGCAGCCGGCCGCGCCGAAACATATGATCCTGCTTGCCTGCCTGGGCCCGGAACGCTGCGAAAGGGATTACCGGGCGATCAGCTGCCGGCAGTTCCCTTTTTTCCCCTATATCACGTCAGATTTCCGGTTCATTGGCATGGCATTTGAATGGCAGTATGAAAACGTCTGCTGGGTGATCCATAACATGAACCAGGTGACGGTGGAATACCGCCGGGAATTCGTGACTTTCTATGATCGTTTATTCAATCACGACATCGCTGAAATGGAGAGCTACGGCAGGCTCTCCGAAGAAATGCGTGAAGAATTCGCCGCGCGCCGGAAACGTATACCCCTGCTGCACCGCAATGGGTCTGATTATTTGATCAGCCCAGGCAGCGAACGGCCTCGGAAAATTCATTATTAGATCGACGGCACTCCATTGGGCAGCGGGCTTAAAGAATCAGAACATTTTTTAGTAATCAGACTCCTGAAAATCAAACTTTCATCGCGATCCGCTCCATAGAGGAGAAATAACTCGTTTCTTAACTCCAAAAAAAACTTGAATCTTCCTCCGGTTTCAGGCAAAACGATCGCCGAATTTAAATTAACCTTCCTCAATCGGACTGTTTACAAAACCGAACTGCCGTCTCAGCGAGGATATTCGCAAGGTCCACCGTTGACTGCAGGTCCACCCATTCCTCCGCCCCGTGCAGCCCTGCTCCGACCGGACCCAGGAGCACAGTTTCGATCCCGGCTTCTGCCAGCAGTGCGGCATCAGTCCAGAACGTCTGGCCTGTGTGGGCTGGTTTCCGTCCTGTCCTCTCCGAAAGCACATCCTCCAGCACGCGCACGATGGCAGCATCTTTACCCACCTCGAACGGTTCACGGTAGAAAGTCGGGCGTACGGCAGCCTTGAAATTCGCATCTTCCGCTGCCAGGGCATCGATCAAGGCCTGCAGTTCCTCAGTAGCCTGCGCGACCGTCTCCCCCGGAATCGTGCGCCGCTCGATCTTCAGGAGGCAATTCGCGGCATAAATGCTGATCTCCTGCCCCCCCTCCAGCATGGCTGCATGCAGGGAAGGCGGTCCGGCAAGCGGATGCGGTTCGCGCTGGAGCAGTTCTTGCGAAAGGCCTTCGAGCCTACCGAGGAAGCGGCCCATGTGCATGTTGGCATCAATGCCGTCTTTATACCTGCTGCCGTGCGCGGCTCGTCCATAAGTCTCGACTTCAAACCAGATAAAACCGCGGTGCGCCCGGCAGATCTGCATCTCCGTCGGCTCAGTAACGATCGCCGCATCCGCCCTGTAATCGCGCACCAGCGCCTCCATGCCGATACTGCTGTGCTCTTCGTCTGCGACCCCGGTGACCAGCAGGTCGCCGGCGAGGCGCACGCCTGCATCCGACAGAGCTTTCGCAGCTGCCATCATTGCCGCCATGCTCGCTTTCATGTCCTGGGAACCCCGACCGTACAGGCGGCCGTCTCTGATCTCGGCCCCAAGCGGGTTGATCGTCATTCCATTGAATCCGACAGTATCAAGATGGGCATTTAAAAGTAAGGACCGGCCGCCGCCGGCTCCCCGCAGCACACCGATCACATTTACGCGTGACGGGGCGATTTCGTCAACGACGACTTCCAAACCGATCTCACGCATCACTCCGGCTGCGTACCTGCCAATTTCAGCCTCCCCTTTTCCCTCCGGGGATAGGGAGGGATTCGAGGAATCAATGCGCACCAGATCGATCAGGGACCGATGCAGGAATTCTACGTCAATTTCAATCAGGGTTTTCATCAAAAGGCTCCCTCAGATATGATTAACCGCCATGGATAGAACTCAACCCAGCCCGAAGCTCCTCGAGCAAATCCGCCAGCTCTGACTTTTCATGCCCCATCAGGCGATCCCAGGGTTTAAAAAAATACCGGTCTGTTTCAGATTCCACGTTTTCACGATACTGTGCGCCGGAATCTGTCAATCGATATGCCGATTTACCAGCTTCAACAAAGCCGCGCCCGCGGAGTTCTTCAAGCGCATCATTATAAATATTCGATGGGTGCCCACGCCGGGAAAGGCGCTGCACAATTTCAGTGAGTGAACCTGCTTCCTGCCGCCACAACAACGTTAAGGATTCCAGGGCTGCTGCACTTAAACCGCCGGGTTGCCAGGCAGCCAGATGGGCGTCATCACGGTAGGCATTCAGGCATGAGAACGCCTGTTCTGCATAGGGCAGTGGAGGTGTTGGTGCAGGCATGATTTTGTGCGCCAGGTTGATTGACCAGTGGCCCGGAGGAGAAGGTGCAGAAAGGCAGGCATTTACCAGCCCACCCAGCAATTCTGCCAATCTTTCGGATCTGGTAAGGGGCAGTGGGTCCGATTCGGCCATTACCGCTCGCATACGGTTTACAAGCGCCTGCACTTCGGAAAGTCCTCTGCCAGTCAACCGAAATTCACCCGGCTGTGCCTCCGCGAGGAAGCCATTTTCCGCCAATATCGACAGGCTTTGCGAGTATCTCGCCACGGCGGTGAAGGGTACGCGAACTACCAGCCTGGCAGACGAAATCGGATCCGGTTCGAATGTCAATGCTGCCAGCAATACGCCCACAGCCGCGCCCGTCAGACCCGTTCGATTTTCAAATCCAACGATCACTGGATCGCATATCGGGTAAATGTTTCTGAACGCTGCCTGGATTAAATTCCATACCCTTGTGTTAACCATAAGGGAACCTCCTCGTCCAATTGATTATAAATAATATTCCGGATATCCCTGTACCCCAATGCGCATTTTCCATTATTATTGCCCTGCATGAAGACACACATCATCCAGCTAGACTCTTACGATGACGCGACTTCAGTTCGCGACAAAATGGCCTGGGGGAAGAGTGCCCGCATCCTGCTCGTCTGGCCGGAAACCGACCCGCACGTCCTGAACCGCAGGCTGGACCTCGTCCTCCTCAGGCGGCGCGCACAGGAGTTGGGGTCTCAGCTCGCCTTTGTATCGAAAGACAAAGATGTGCGGTATTACGCCGAAAAACTCAACATCCCAATTTTTCGAGATATCACCCGCGCCCAGACAGCTCGCTGGCTCCAACGAAAACGCGGCCTCTCTTTAGCGGAGGGGGATTTACGACCGGAAACTCGCCTGGACCTGCGTTCATTCCGCCCGCAAAACCGTCGCCATCAGGAACAGGCCGACTGGGTCCGCATCCTGGCACTCCTCGCAGCATTATTTTCCATCCTGGCTGTGACAGGCGTTCTGGTCCCCCGCGCCAGGATCACGCTTACACCTGAGATCCGGACCCAATCGCTGACCTTTAATGCCGTCACCGGTCCGAACATAACCGGCCTGAACGCCTCCGGTGCGATTCCTGCCCGTTCGCTGACGGTGGTCGTCGAGGGCAGCCTGTCCGTCCCATCCACCGGCAGCACACGCATCCCTTCCGAACCGGCAGCCGGATTCGCCTTATTTTCCAACCTGACGTCCGAACCGGTCCGGGTCGAGGCCGGTACCGTCGTACTCACATCAGGTACACCACCAGTCCGCTACGAAGTGACAACCGCCGGCGTGCTTGCGGGCGAGCCAGGCGCGACGATCATACTCCCTGTCCGGGCCATGCTGCCCGGCGAAGATGGGAACGCGCAGGCTGGCGCAATCGTTGCCGTAGAAGGCCTGCTTGGGCTACAACTCTCTGTCACAAATCCCGACCCTCTGTCCGGCGGACGCAGCGTCCGGCTCGCAGCGCCGACAGAACTTGATCGCTCACTGGCAGCAGCTGAATTGACCGAATCTCTGCGCCGGACGGCTGCCGAAGAGCTACTGAACAACCTTGAGGAAAGCGATTTGCTGCTGTCCGAATTGCCGGTCCTTGTGGCAACGCACCAGGAAAGCTATCTGCCGGCCGAAAATGCGCCGTCTGATATCCTTGAAGCAAATCTACGGCTTGAATTCAAGGTCCTGGCGATTCCCTGGAGTGAAATCGAGCTCCTGGCACGGACGGTCCTGGACGCCGGGCTCGAGCCAGGATTCGAACCAGACGGATCAGGAATCGAAATCGAATTCGTGACCACCCCTGAAGCCGACATTGAAGGCTCGGCCGAATGGCAGATCAACGCTATGCGAGGTATCCGGTCCATTCCCACTGCGCAAGAAGTTTTCCCGGACCTGCTTGGCCGCAGCATGCCGGAAGCCGTTCAACTCCTCGCAGCAGCCAATGACCTGGGTGCGCCACCCTCCATCAACCTTTCTCCTGCCTGGTGGCCGCGATTACCGCTCCTTCCAATCCAGATTGACGTTGAGATTGCCTACCCTTGAATTCATTGAGGTCCGGGGATTGCCTCCTTTCGTTTATAATCGCCGTATGCGAATCCTGGCTGTAGACCCCGGTGAAAAACGCCTCGGAATTGCTGTCAGCGATCCGACAGGAACCATCGCAACCCCGCACAGCGTGGTATTGCACAGGTCAAAGCGGGAAGACGCTCTTCGGATCGTGGCCCTGGCGATTGAAAACGGATGTGAGCGAATCGTCGTAGGCGTTGCCTTGAATGCTGATGGAGGTGAGACCGAATCCAGCAGGCGTGCGCGCAACCTCGCCGGTGAAATTGCCGAAAATACAGATATACAGGTCCAAACCTGGGATGAAGGAAACAGCACACAGCGCGCCAGGGATGCAGCATTAGAACTGGGGATTTCAAGACGGAAGCGGCGCGGTCACCTCGACGATAAAGCTGCGGCCGTGATACTGCAGTCTTACCTGGACTCACACCAGTATCGTATTAATAACAGGAATGAGTAAATTTCGAATTTTCCTCGCAATTCTCGCCATCGGCACCTGCTGCATTGCCGGACTGGCCGTCAGCGCCTGGGTTTCTGCCATACCCACCCAGGCGGAAATTCTATTCGGACCACCAGCTGCGAATCTTGATCCTGTAGACCGCTGGCGGCTTGCCTGGTCCCTGGTCGAGAATGTCGAAGCGTTGACGCTGCCTGCTGATCCGAGAAGCGACCCACGGTCCTTTACAATCTCTGGCGGCGAATCAGCTCTCAACGTGATCGACCGTCTCGCCGCCGACGGCCTGATCCGGAACGCGGCGGTCTTTCGTGATTATTTGATCTACTCCGGTGCAGACACTCGCCTCGTACCCGGTGAATATACGCTCAGCCCGGCAATGACGGCGATCGAGATCGCTGCAGATATCCAGAATATTGAGGCAACCGGAATCCGCCTGTGGATTTTGCCCGGTTGGAGGATCGAGGAAGTCGCAGCTGCGCTACCGACCACAGGTCTAACCATCGCTCCGGAAACTTTTCTCGCACTTGCGAAAGGCAGCCCGACAGGCGGCGTTTCCGCCTACTGGCCCACGAATGCTACACACGAAGGCCTGCTCTTCCCCGACACCTATTCTTTACCTCGGAGCTTGTCAGCCGAGTCGCTCATCGGCATCATGACGGAAAATTTCCGCTCCCACCTGAACGCGGATATCCAGAACGGGTTCAACGCACAAGGGCTTTCGATTTATCAAGGCGTTACATTGGCTTCCATCGTCCAAAGGGAGGCAGTCGTCTATGACGAAATGCCGCTGATTGCCTCCGTCTTCCTTAACCGGCTGGCCGTAAATATGAAACTGGATGCCGACCCGACCGTGCAGTACTCTCTCGGGTATTCGGAGGTTTTCGGCTGGTGGAAATCGCCGCTCTCGCTTGCAGACCTCGGCGTTGCCAGCGCTTACAACACCTACGTGGTGCAAGGACTCCCGCCCGGACCGATCTCAAATCCGGGGATTGAAGCACTGCTCGCTGTCGCGTTCCCGCAAGATTCCGGATATTATTACTTCCGCGCGGCCTGTGACGAGTCCGGCCGCCATAATTTTTCTGTCACTTTCGACGAGCACGTCGCAAAAAACTGCTCGCCGTGATCTCGCTTGATGATAGAAAAGCATGAAAACAAAAAAGGAAACAGAAATGTCTACCGCTCTCCCTCAATCCGACGCACTAAAAGTGTACGATGATATCGTCCAGACTATCGGCCGGACTCCGCTTGTCCGCCTAGGGCGGCTTGGACGCGATCTCACTTGCAACCTGTACGCCAAGGTCGAGTCTTTTAATCCCGGTGGGTCCGTCAAGGACCGGATTGGACTGAATATCATTGATGAAGCGGAAAAATCAGGCCGCTTGAAGCCCGGAGGCACAGTGGTTGAATCAACTTCGGGCAATACGGGTGTCGGATTGGCAATCATTTGTGCGATGCGTGGGTACAAATCCATCTTCGTCATGCCTGACAAGATGAGCCAGGAAAAAATCCTCCTGCTGCGGGCTTACGGCGGTAAGGTCGTCATCACACCGACAGCAGTAGAACCGGATGATCCGCGTTCGTATTACGAAGTGGCCAAGCGCATCGTCCGCGAGACGCCGAATTCGATTCTTGCCAACCAGTATCACAACCCGGAAAACCCGAAGTCTCACTACCTGACCACAGGACCTGAACTCTGGGAACAGACCGGGGGGAAGCTCACCGACGTGATTATCACGATGGGCACCGGGGGAACGATTTCCGGCACTGCGAAATACCTGAAAGAGAAGAATCCCGACATCCGCATCGTCGGCGTGGACTCGACCGGCTCAATCCTGATGGAAGCCTGGGCGAATGGGGGAAAAATTCCGGTAGGCGTGGTGGCGGAAGCGTACAAGGTCGAAGGATTTGGTGAAGACTTTATCCCCTCGACGCTCGACCTATCCATAGTTGACGAGGTCTTACGTGTAACGGACAAAGAGTGCTTCCTGTGGTCGCGGCGGCTGGTGCGCGAAGAAGGCATCTTCACCGGCGGCTCCGCCGGAGCGGCCGTCGCCGCAGCGATGCGCTACTGTTCGACGCTGCCGAGCGACCGCCTGGTTGTCGTCCTGTTGCCGGACACGGGTTCTCGTTATCTCACCAAGCATTTTGACGATAAGTGGATGCGGGAGAACGGCTTCCTGGAGGCGCCCTGGAGCGAGGTGGCGCTCCGCGAACTCGTCAGCGGGCAGACCTTGATTACCGCCAAAAAGGACGACCAGATCGCGCACGTCATCGGTCTGATGAAAGAGCATGATATCAGCCAGGTCCCCGTGATCGACGAAGAAGGGGAACTCACCGGGCTGGTGACGGAGGTTTCCCTGTTGAAATACATGCTCGACGACCAGAACACGCACTCTTTCAACGAGAAGATTGAATCGATGGTGCGCCCGGTCCGCGCTGTCTACCCCGGTCATACGCTCCTGGAAGAAGTTTTGAACGAAATTGCGGATGGAAACGTCGTGCTCGTAACCGAAGGGAAGAAGCCGACAGGGATTCTGACGAAAATTGACCTGCTGGACTACATCTCAAAGACTATTTAACACATGGAGCCCAATCTGCCTGTTCTGGCCATCCTGCCGCTGCACAGCCTGATCATCCACGAACACCATGATGATTCCAGGACAGGGCCCCTGATCGACCGCATGCAGAAAAGCGTGGTTTTTACGAACCCGATAATCGTCATGCCGCTGCACGATCATACGGCCCGCTACATGGTGCTGGACGGCGCCAACCGCACAACTGCTACGCGCCAGATGGGTTTCGAACATATCCTTGCCCAGGTGGTCGAACAGGACGCACTGGGGGTTGAAACCCAGACGTGGAACCACATCGTCTGGGATATTGAACCGGCGGTTTTCCTTGAGAATATCGCACGCATAGAAGGCCTCGTCCTGGCTGCCAGCAACCCGGAGCAGGCCTATGAATGTGTCATCTACAAACAGGGGCTCGCCGCCGTTCACCTCCCTGACGGCCGCGTTTTTGAAATCCATGTCCAGAATACGAATGGGCTGATCCGAAACGAGTTCCTGAACAGGATCGTCGATACTTACAAGGATACAGGTCGATTCGACCGGACCAACCAGCGCACGATTGGAAAATGGGCAAACGTCTACCAGACGTTGAGCGGACTTGTATTTATGCCCAAATTAAGCATCCGCCACCTGACAAACCTCGTCAGCCAGGGGCACGTGCTGCCTGCAGGGGTCACCCGCTTCACCATTTCGCCGCGCGCGCTGCGAGTTAATTTCCCGATGGACATCCTCCTTTCAGACTTGAGCCTCGAAGAAAAAAATGATGCCCTGTACGAGTTTATTAATAGGCGCATTAAGAGCAAAGGTGTACGCTATTATGCCGAAGAGACAGTTTTATATGATGAATAACTGCGGGGGTATATTCAGAGGCCTGGAGATGATTGCCGAGTTCGTATCCTTATTTTCTAAGCCCCATTTTCAGGTCCCGGCTGAACCTCAATGAAAATACTCCTTCCACAGAAACAGGTATAATCTTCCAGACCGGACAAATATTAATCGTCCATGGAAAAGCGAACAGCAGGCCGCTGCAACACCCATTCGCGTTTTCCTGACAACACGCAAGGAACAATATGGATATTTTCTTTCAAGACCCAGATGACGCCCCCGTACCTCCCGAAGAGGTCCGGATCAGGGAATTCTCGGCGAGCCCTTATCCCGACGGGCGTCGCGTCAGGATCCAATTGGAAGTTACACCCTTTCTCAAGCGCCCCAGCGGGGAGATCCTGTTGAAGAATGCCGATGGGATTGTTATCGCTTCGGCAAACATCATTGAAACAATGACCCGCAAAATGGAACTCACACTCCATCTGCGCAGCGAGGTGGAAGGTGAGATCCTCGCAGCCGCCGATATTTTCTATCAAGAGGTTCCAACAGAGGAACCTAACGGCGGTTCAGAGGGCGAATTCCAACTTAGCGAACGCGAACGCGTCGATTATAGCGAGATCGTTTTTACTATTCCAGCCTAGCCATATGGATATTCTTATCAAGCATCTGCGGCCTCTTCTCGCGCCATATTGGAAGCAGATCTGGATCACAATGCTGACGCTTCTGTTAATCACAGGTGCGCGACTTGTCATACCGGAAATTATTCGCACCTTGATCGACGTAGGCCTGGTTCAGAAGAATACAGAAATCCTCATGAGGTCGGCCATCTGGATCCTCCTGATCGGCGTCGCAAGGGCTGCCTTGATTTTCCTTCAACGGTACACGAGCCAGTGGATCGCTCAAAGAACGGCTTTTGACCTCCGCAACAGGCTCTACGACCACATCCAACGGCTCTCCTTCACGTATCACGATAAATCCCAGACCGGCCAGCTCATCAGCCGCTGCATCGAAGATGTCAGTTCAACCAACGAATTCCTCGGTAACGGCATTTTCGAGATCACTCAGATTGTGCTCCTGATTGGCGGGATCACAATTCTATTATTCAGCACCAACCGGCTGCTCGCGATTGTGGCCCTGCTCCCAATGGTGCCGCTCCTGCTGATGACATCGAGATTCGGCGTCCGAATCAGCAAGCTTTTCCTGCAAATCGACCAGGCTATGGGTGAGCTTTCCGCCCGCCTGCAGGAAAATGTGACCGGCGCTCAGGTCGTAAAAGCTTTCGCCAGGGAGCCGTATGAAATCGAGCGCTTCGACTATGCCAACAGACGGCTCTACGATACGCGCCTGGAAACATTCTCGGAGTTCGCCCGCGTCTTCCCGACGACCAACCTGCTCGTCACCCTGGGAACGATCTTCATCCTGTTTTTCGGAGGGTTCATGGTGCTGCGGGGTGAGCTCACGATCGGTGAACTGGTCGCCTTCAACGCTTACCTGCTGATCATGGCCCAGCCCGCACAGCAGCTGACCTGGGTTGTCAACATGGGCGGCGAAGCCGTTGCCGGTATGCAGCGTATTTTCGAAATTTTGGACACAAAGCCGGATATTGAAACGCCAGAAAATGCCAGCGTGCTGGCTGAGCTGACCGGTCGTGTTGAATTCAAAAACGTCTCCTTCCGATACGCCGGCGAAGAGCAGTATGCCCTGGAAGATATCGATTTCACAGCAGAGCCGGACCAGGTTATCGCCCTTATCGGACCGACCGGTTCCGGGAAAACCAGCCTGATCAACCTGATCCCTCGCTTCTATGACGTCGCTGCCGGTGAGGTCTTAATTGACGGTCAGGATGTGAGGTCTTTAGACTTACCCACGCTCCGCCGGCAGATTGGTATCGTATTGCAGACGTCGCTGCTTTTTTCGGACAGCGTCGCGGAGAATATCGCTTTCGGACGTGAGAGTGCGACTGATGAGGAGATTGTCGCTGCAGCACGCGTTGCCCAGGCAGATAAATTCATCCGTGAACTGCCGGATGATTACAGCACGATCGTCGGTGAACGCGGGATAACGCTTTCAGGCGGACAGCGCCAGCGCGTGGCGATTGCTCGCGCGCTGCTGATGAACCCACGGATCCTGATCCTCGACGATTCGACCTCCAGCGTCGATACGGAGACCGAGCACCTGATTCAGGAGGCTCTGGCTGAATTGATGGAAGGGCGGACGACTTTTGTGATCGCTCACCGCCTTTCAACGGTCAAGCGCGCCGACCTGATTCTCGTCCTCGACCGGGGACGTATCGTCCAGCGCGGGAAACATGAGGAACTCGTTGCATTCGACGGGCTCTACAAAGAAATCTACGACCTGCAGTTGAAAGACCAGGAAGAGTTCGCCGGGATAACCCAATCGAACTGAACTTTACTGATGACCACTCAAGCGAAACCATTTCTCCGTAAGACCGTAGAACCGCCTGCTTACGTCCTCAGCGATGAAATTCTGCAGAAAGGTTACGATCCTTATGTCGTCCGGCGTTATCTGAACTTCTTAAAACCGTATCGCTGGGGCATTTTCTGGTCCGTCATCCTGATGAT
This sequence comes from Anaerolineales bacterium, assembly GCA_041564295.1. Lineage (GTDB taxonomy): Bacteria > Chloroflexota > Anaerolineae > Anaerolineales > JABWBV01 > DATDOR01. The sequence continues at coordinate 12,808 of JBFGQG010000053.1, forward strand.
GATCTCATCTGTCGCTGTGGTTGCCGGGCCGTATTTCATCCAACTCGCCATCGACGATGGGCTTGCGAAAAACAATACACAGGTCCTCATACAGGCCGTCGTCCTGTACACCGTCTTCGCAGCCGTGCAGTGGCTGGCAACATTTACGCGAGTACACATCATGATCCGGGTCGGGCAGAGTGTCATATTTGACCTTCGGAAGCAGATTTTTGAGCACCTCCAGGCGCTTTCGCTCAGTTTTTACAGCCGTTACAGCGTCGGACGCGTGATGTCCAGAGTCATTAATGATGTCGGAGTG
>JBFGQG010000054.1:0-13086 GCA_041564295.1 Anaerolineales bacterium
CTGGCTTGCTGCTGGGATGCGGTCCGGCATGGCCTGAGCAAGCGCGCCGAAAAGGACGTCGACAATGCGCTGGCTCGTCTCCACGTTCCCTCCGGCGACCGGCGCCGGCCAGCGCGCATTGACGACGCTGCCTTCAGGTGTGATCACTTCGATCGGACGCAGCGCTCCGGCGTTGTTCGGCACTTCGGCATTCAGGAGGCTGCGAAAAACGTAAGCCACGGCAGAAATCGTAATGGCGCGCACCGCGTTGACGCTGCCTTTCTGCTCTACGGCAGAGCCGGTAAAATCAACCTTCACAGAATCCCCGAGAACTTTTACAGCCACCCGGATTGGGACCGCATCCGTGCTGATTCCATCGTCGTCCAGGGAATCTGTGAACTTATATTCCCCATCACCTACTTCATTTAGAAGCGTGCGAATATACCTTTCGGTGTAGTCATACAGCGCGGCTATATATCGCTCAAGCACTCCGACGCTGTAATTCCCGGCCATTTCCTGCATCCTGGCTACGCCGCGTGCATTGGCAGCTAACTGGGCCCGCAGATCGCCTGCGCGCTCCTGGGGTGTGCGCACGTTGGCCAGGACCAGGTCCCAGACACCCTGTACGATTTTTCCCGCCGACACGAGTTTCACCGGCGGTAATATCAGGCCTTCCTGGATAATATGTCGGGCAATCGGCATTGAACCGGCTGCCATGCCACCTACGTCGGCATGGTGCGCTCGGCTGGCTGCAAAACCGAACAACTCCCCGTTGGGAAGAAAAACCGGCGAGACAGTGGTGATGTCCGGCAGATGGGAACCACCAGAGAATGGGTCGTTCAGAACGATCACATCGCCGGCTTCCAGCGGTTCTTTGGCAGCGCTGGAAAACCGTTCCACAGCAGCTCTGACGGAGAGCGGCATAGCGCCCAGATGGACTGGAATATGCGCTGCCTGGGCGATCATATCGCCCGCACGATCGAATATCGCGCAAGAAAAATCCAGGCGCTCTTTGATATTCGGCGAATAACTCGCGCGGCGCAGCAGTGCACCCATTTCCTCGGGGACCGCACTGAACAGGTGCTTGAAAATTTCCAGCCTGATCGGGTCGATCATAACGACTCCCCCATTTTCCCGATGCCAACCGCCAGGTTTTCAAATTCATCCAGCCTCGCCTTATCCGCAGGCCCTATCCAGATGGTCGTATCGGGCCGGACCACGAGCGCCGGTCCCAAAATCTCATTACCGGGCTTCAATAGATCACCATCGTAGACAGGAACTCTCTGCATAGAGTCTCCTGTCCATGCATCACTAAACCCGATTTTAGCGCCGCTGGAATCCAGCCCGGACAAGTGAAGCGCGGGCAACTCAGGCAGCGGCAGCTTCCCACGGGCTTGCAGGCGTATGTTGACAATCTCGATCGCCTCCCCGTCCGGAAGATACCCGTAGTTTTTCAGGTAGCGGTCCGCAAAGGTTTGCGGCCAGTTTTCAGAAAACGGGACACGGATCTCGTATGATTGGCCTTTGAAGCGAACGTCCACTTCAGGTAGGAACTGCATTGCTTCTTCGCCGATCCCTTCAGCCTGCAGATCCAACCTGCCCTGCTCCACGAAGGACCCTAATAAAGGATTTAATTTCTCGAACGGCGTTTCCCCCGGCAGCATGACCGTGCGTGTGTAATCTTTCAACACATCAGCCAGGAGCATGCCGAGAGCTGAGAAGGTCGACGCGAACCGCGGGACGATGACCTCCGGGATCCCGAGTTCCCGTGCCAGGTCACACGCATGGAGACCGCCTGCACCACCGAAGGATACGAGCGAAAATCCGGCGGGATCATGTCCCCGTGCGACAGAGATCACTCGCAGTGCCCGGGCCATGTGCGCATTGGCAATATCAATGATCCCTGCTGCAGCCTCAACGGCAGGCAAACGAAGCGGATCGGCGAGTGCCTCAATAGCTGTCCATGCGTACTCCGTATGAAGCTGCATCGCTCCGCCCAGAAAATAACCTGCCAGGATTCGGCCTAAAACTAAGTTCGCATCGGTGACCGTAGGCACCAGCTGTTCAGAATCTCGCCCGTAACATGCCGGTCCAGGATCCGCCCCGGCAGAATCCGGCCCGACGCGCAAACCGCCGCCCGGGTCAAGCGAAGCAATCGAGCCCCCGCCAGCACCGATTGTATGGATGTCCAGAACAGGCACACGGATCGGCAGCCCACCGATTGTCGCCTCCGTTGTGATCTGAGGCTGATCTGTTATCAAAGATACATCTGTGGAGGTCCCACCCATGTCGATCGTCAGGACCTGGCGTGCAGGACCATCGCCTCGCCGTCCGAGGTGGTCTGCTGCAATCAGTCCTCCTGCCGGACCCGACAAGATACACCTGACCGCTTCACGCCGCGCCCGCTCGGGGGAGATCGTCCCCCCGTTCGACTGCATGATGGACAATGGATTGTTATTAACGGTATTGAAAGTTTCCCGCAAACCGGTTTCGAGTTCACCGAGATAAAGATCAAGTTTGGGTGAGACGTACGCATTCACGACAGTCGTCGCCATACGTTCGTATTCGCGGAACTCGGGCAATATTTCGTGGGAAGCAGAAACGAAATACCCTGCTGAGCGCAAATGCGTTGCCAAGGCGCGTTCATGACTGGCATTGAGAAAGGAGAAAAGGAAACACACCGCCACCGATTCCAGGCCAGGGTCTTCCCGGAGCGATTCCGCCAGCCTGTCAATCGCCTGCTGTTCAAGCGGCACGAGCACTGATCCGGTTGAATCAGTCCGCTCCGCTACCTCGTACCGGTGTTCATCCGGAACGATAGGGGGCGGCAATGCAGGAGTCAATGCGTACAGGTCCGGGCGGTTCTGCCTCCCGATAACGAAAATATCACGGAAACCCTTCGTTGTAATGAGTGCTGTCCGCGCGCCTTTTCGTTCTAAAAGCGCATTGGTTGCAACAGTCGAGCCGTGAATAATCTGGAACGCAGCCGATCGATCTGGGGCCTGAATTTTCTGCAGCCCCTCCAGGACGGCGAGAGCGGGGTTAAATGGGGTCGACGGCAGCTTAAACGTGTCGATGCTGCCTGAACGTGTATCGTATACGACGAAATCGGTGAAAGTTCCCCCTATATCGACACCGATGCGCAGCGTTTTGCCCCTTGTTTCAGGCATTCGTATGCCTGGCTGGGTTAGATTTCTTTAAAGTCATCAGTGTCAATGCGATGCCTGTGATGGCGCCCACGATGGCTCCGGCGAGCGCGGATGTAGAAGCCGTTTGCCAGGACTGGGCACCCCAACTGCCTCCAGAAGCAGTTAGCATCGTCCTTTCGAGCCATCCTGCGCCTGAAATACCCAGGGCGAAAGCCAGCATGTTTGCCGGAAGCCAGCGGCTGAGGCGTGGGATCACACGGTGGAACAGTGCCCACTGCAGCAATGCAACGACTGCCCCGACGAACAGGCCGTAAAGACCTGCTGATATCCCCAATCCGAAGAATAAATTAATCATGAGGGCCAGGGGAAGCCCGATTCCCCACCCTGCAGAAGTGGCAATCAACCATAAGTATGCATTCGAATAACGCTGACGCAAAAAGTACCACTGCCCGGTGGACGCCAGAGCGCCGATTAGAGACCCGATCAGGCTCATGCTTCCGGCAACGGAGAGGATCGCGGAAGCACCGCCTTCCACCACCACGACTCGCCCGATCGGCAGGCTGGTCGAACCGGCAAAAAACCAACCGATTGTGGTGGCGAGAATCCAGGCGGTCCATATTGACAGCGCCTTGCTTCGAAGGAATGGATTTCTGAGGAGAAGGACAAAGTCGTAAATCATTGCAGTGCGCCAAGTGTACATCTTGCCCACAAGTGTTGTCAAAGGTTAATTATGATATAGTCAACTTATGAAGCGCTTCCGGGAACCGTTCAATGGTTTTTCCCATTTAATAGCCGCTTGCCTCTCGCTGGGTGGGTTGATCCTGCTGGTGGCCAGCACCTGGCACGAACCTGCCAAACGGATCTCCCTGGCAGTTTACGGCGCCAGTTTGACCCTGATGCTCTCCGCCAGCACGGCGTACCATTCCCTCCACTGCGACTCGAAACGCCTGCGTTGGCTCCGTAAAATCGACCACGCGGCAATCTATGGTCTGATCGCCGGGACGTATACGCCTTTATGCTATGTCCTTTTCAGCGGGTTTTGGAAAACAGGTCTGCTGAGTCTCGTATGGATGGTTGCTGTAGTGGGGATGATTGTAAAGTTTTTCTATATCAACAAATCGGATTGGGGCTTTGTCGGGCTATATCTTGCCCTGGGGTGGCTTAGCATTCTGGGGACTGCGGAGATTTTCCGCGTGTTGCCGGCTGGAGGGCTTTTCTGGTTGTTGGGCGGCGGAGCGCTTTACACTGTGGGCGCGATCATCGTGGCTTCAAAAAAAATGGATTTCATCCCTGGTGTGTTTGGCTACCACGAAGTCTGGCACATTTTCGTCGCAACGGCAGCGTTTTTCCATTTCATGTTAATGCTGCAGTACGTCGTACCTGCGGTTGGCGTGTGACGTTATTTTAAATTAATCCTTGCGATTTTTTAGTCTTCGTTCATTCCGTTATACATATGAACAGTTTATGCGAGGAATAAAAGGTATGCCACAATGGACGACAATTTAAACCGCTTCGGCGTGCTGAACCGCCGAGAAATTGAAGCCCGGATTCTGGCGCCGTTTATTGAGGCATTATCTGAGAAATTCCCCCAAGAGGAAATCGTCGCAATGCTGCGAGAAACGATCGTGCAGGTTGCACGCGAGCAGGGAGCGGCTATGGCGAACCTTCTAGGCGAGAATGACCTGCTGTCTTTCGCAGGAACGCTCGAAGCCTGGACCCGGGATAACGCGCTCGAAATCGAAATCCTCGAGGAGGGTGCAGACCGGTTCGCTTTCAACGTCACCCGCTGCCGGTACGCGGAAATGTACCGCGCGCTCGGTATTCCGGAATTGGGGGTTGTGCTGTCCTGCAACCGGGATTTCTCACTGGTCGAGGGCTTCAATCCGAATGTAGGACTCGAGCGCACACAAACGATCATGGAAGGCGCTTCCCATTGCGATTTCCGCTACAGGCTCCCCGGAAAATGACTTTCCAGAGAGCACTGCGCACCCTGGGCTGGAACCGGTCCTCTTATTACTTACTGAGCGCCTTCATCCTGACGCTGTTTCTCCTTGGTTACGTCTGGTGGCCATTGGCAGCGGAATACCTTGCGCTGATCCCATGGGGTGGTGAATGGTGGCGCTATCTCGACTACCTGCTCATCAACATCTTCCTTTTCATGTCGTTTGCCATCATGGCGAAGGCCGATATCCGCGAGGATTCAAAAATGATTTTCGTAGGCCTTGTCGGGGGACTCGTGATTGAGAGTTGGGGGACTCAAACTGAAATCTGGACCTACTATACGCTCGAACGCCCGCCGTTATGGATCATTCCAGCCTGGCCGATTGCCGGCCTTACGATCGACCGAATTGTGCGGTTTTTAAGGCGGTTTACGAGACGGTTAAGAGCGGATTCGAGCCCGGTGGTCCAAAAGGCATGGACGGTTTTGTATTGGCTCGTTTTTCTGGCTTACTACGCCGTCATGGTGGACTACACTTCTCCAACCATAGACAAGTCCTTCACCTGGATTGCCCTCGGACTGGTTGCTTTCTTCATACTGACGCCGACGGACGAGCGCATCGCTGTGCTGACTTTCGCCGCTGGCGCGGGTCTGGGTTATTACCTCGAGCTATGGGGAACCACGCGTGAAGCCTGGACCTATTACACCCTCGAGCAGCCGCCGCTGTTCGCCGTTCTATCCCACGGAATCGCCGCAGTGGCATTCTGGCGGTGCGTGCTCCTGGTTGAAAAGGCGGGGCTATACTTGAAGAAGATTGTGCGGGGACACGTCCGGGCATACCAATAATCTCCTGCACTACCATCCAAAAGTTACCATTCCAGCAGCTGGCACCTGGTAAATGCTATCCCGGCAACTGTCACATCACCCGCAGCAGATAAGCTTCTTTTGAAAACTTGATTCACGAAACGGAAAAGAATACCTTTCGGTTCCGAGCGGAATGGCCTTTTCAAGGAGGCGATTTGCAAGCCGCATGCGATCAGAAGCGAAACGATCAGAAAAAATTCTGATCCAGTTCACGATTCCTCAGGCGGACGGCACCACATGAGTTTATAATTTGACCTGTCGATTCAAATCTTCCAATACCCTATTAATATGCCCCTACCAACTCCTTTTCACACCAAAACTGCCCCGCTGAACCAGAGCCAGGAATGGCGCCTCTGGTCCGGCTATTTTGGAGCGGGAATGTACGAGATGTACCATGAGCGCGAGTACTGGGCGATACGCAACGCCGCAGCGCTGATCGACGTCTCCCCGCTTTTCAAATACGAAGTGACAGGTCCAGAAGCCCTCCAGGCCGTCAACCGCATAATGACCCGAGATATCAACGCCTGCGAGGTCGGCCAGGTATTTTATTCGCCCTGGTGCGACGACGACGGCAAGATCATCGACGATGGGACAATCTCAAGACTCGACGATCAGCGCTTCCGCATCACAGCCGCAGACCCGAGTCTGCGCTGGTTTCAGGACGTCTCACACGGTATAGATGTCGAAATCATCGACGTTTCCAGCGAACTGGCAGCCCTGGCCTTACAGGGCCCCAACAGCTGTGCAATTCTCAGTGAAATTGTCCGCAACATTGATCAGCTCAAATATTTCCGCCTGGCCAACACCCAGCACAACAGACGGCCGCTTACAATCACGCGCACCGGCTACACCGGCGACCTGGGTTATGAGCTCTGGATCGCGCCGGAGCATGCCCATGAACTTTGGGATAGTCTCATGCGTGTCGGGGAGAGTTACGGCATCATGCCAGTCGGGCTTGCGGCACTGGACATCGCGCGCATCGAAGCCGGCCTGATACTGATCGAAGTCGATTACATCTCTTCTCCGCGCGCCTTCATCCCGGAACAGAAATCATCTCCGTTCGAAGTCGGTCTCGGCTGGACGGTGAAGTTCTCCTCAGGAAACGATTTCGTTGGGCGCAAGGCACTTGAATCAGAAGCCGCCGCACCGTCGGATTGGGTTTTCGGCGGATTGGAAATTGATTGGGTCTCTCTTGAACAAATTTATGGCGAATCGAACCTGCCACCCCAGGTAACTGGCCGGTCGAGGCGCGATTCTGTCCCGCTATACACAGGTCACCGGCAGGTAGGTTATGTGACCAGCCACACGTTTTCCCCGATATTGAAGAAATATATCGGGCTTGCGACCCTCGAACGGAGGTATGCAGGCCATGGCACTGACCTGGAAATAGAATTCACCGTTGAACACCAGCGCAAGCGCGCCAAGGCAAAGGTGGTTGAACTGCCTTTCATGGACCTGGAACGCCGGCGAAAATAAATTGGACATATCATGGCAAAAAAATACGATGTCGTCATCATCGGAGGGGGCCACAACGGCCTGACCTGCGCCGCCTATCTCGCCAGGGCCGGGCGAAAAGTGCTCGTTTTAGAGCGCCGGCACCTGGTTGGGGGAGCAACCGTCACAGAAGAAATCGTTCCTGGATACAAATTCACAGTTTTCTCATATGTCGTCAGCCTGATGCGGCCGGAAATCATCCGCGATTTACAGCTGCCGAAACATGGCCTGACGGTGCTGCCCCTCGAAAGCACGCTTACACCTCTACCGGACGGCGATTACATTCTGCGCGACAGCGATCATTGGGCCACGGTCAACAACCTGAAGCGCTTCTCCCCGCGTGACGCTGAAGCCTACGACGAATACAGCCACACCATGTACTTCATGGCGAAGGCTGTCAAACCGATACTCGGACTTGTGCCACCCGACCCGACCAGCCTGAATCCGAAGGAATTGATGCCGCTTGCCAGGCTCGGAAAGCATTTCCTGGACATGGACGAGGAGCATCTCTACACGTTCATCAAGTTAATGACCATGAGTTCCGCCGATTTCCTGGATGAATGGTTCGAGACCGATCCGCTTAAAGCAACGATGTCAGCCAGCGGGATCATCGGCACGTATCTCGGCCCGCGCTCACCCGGCACAGCTTATGTGCTTCTCCACCACTACATGGGTGAGATCGACGGCGTTTTTCGGGCCTGGGGCTTCCAGAAAGGCGGCACTGGCGGGATCGCCGAAGCGCTGGCAAGTTCTGCCCGTTCTTTTGGTGCTGAAATCCGCCTCGAAGCCCCCGTCGAAGCCGTAATCACGAAGAACGGCAGGGCGACCGGCGTGGCGCTCAAATCCGGCGAGGAGATCGAAGCCGGCATAGTCGTGTCGTCTCTCGATCCCAAGCTGACCTTTCTCAAGCTTGTCGATCGAAGTGAACTGCCGGCGGAACTCGTTGCAGATATCGAAAAATTCAATATTCGCGGGTCATCGGGCAAGGTAAACCTCGCTCTTGATGCCCTCCCCCGGTTCACTTGCATGGAGACCGCGCGCGGCACCGATACGCCGATGCGCCTGCGTGCGGCGTTGAAAGGCGCCATCTCAATCAGCCCCAGCATGGATCACATGGAACAGGCCTACGACGACGCAAAATACAGTCGTTTTTCAAGACGGCCCTATGTCGACATGATCATCCCGTCCATGATCGACCCAGACATGGCCCCTCCGGGAAAGCACGTCCTGTCTTGTTTCGTGCAGTATGCCCCTTACGAACTGGCTGATGGCGAATGGGACGATGTTCAGCGCGAGGCGTTCGGGAACGCCGTCATCGACCTGGTGGCTGAATTTGCGCCGAATTTGAAGGATATCATCGTCGGAAAACAGGTCCTTTCTCCGAAAGATATAGAAGACACAACCGGGCTATCGATGGGGAATATTTTTCAGGGCGAGCTGTCGCTCTCGCAGCTTTTCTTCCTGCGGCCTGCCACTGGTTGGGCCAAATTCCGGACGCCGATCCGCTCGTACTATCAATGCGGCAGCGGCACCCATCCAGGCGGCGGAATTACCGGCGCGCCGGGTCGGCTTGCGGCTTTTGAAATCTTGAAAGATCAGGCCAGCTGAGTCGATCAAGGAAATTGAAATGGACCACCGGAACTAATGTTCATCCGGTGGTTTTTTATTTCAGTTGTTGTTTTTAGATATTGTAAAATGGGGGACCTTGCGAAGGTTTAATCCTTCGCAAGGTCCCCTTCCAAAGCCCCACTTCCAGAACATTGAACACGCTTCTCCATTGTCAACGGGTAAAATTAAGTTACTTTGGCTTTTCAATATCCCCTGGCGTTGATATTACTTTTACTACTGGTCCCGATCGTGTGGATCGGCAGGCCGGCGCGCGGCTACGGGCGCGGACGGGAACTGGCAGCCTTGATCTTGCGGATCGTCATCGTCGTGCTGCTCGTGCTGGCTGCTGCAGGGCTTGAACTGCGCCAGGCAAATGATGCGTTAGCAGTCGTGTTCCTGGTCGATGTGTCTGATTCTATGTCGGAGGAAAGTCGGTCGGCAGCCCGCACATTCATCGAGGAAGCCCTGGAGGCGATGCGCCCGGACGACCAGGCAGCAGTCATTTTATTCGGCGCGGAAGCGCTGGTCGAACGCACGATGTCTCCTGATCAGAAGCTCGCCGCGTTCAGCTCGGTCCCCGACACGTCTCAAACGGACTACGCAGAAGCTGTCAGGCTTGCGATGGCGCTTTACCCGCCTGACTCCGTTCATCGCATGGTCCTCCTCTCTGACGGACGTCAAACTACCGGAGATGCCGCGGCCGCGGCGCGTTTATCGGTCGAATCCGGGGTGGAATTTCTCGTGGTTCCTCTCGCCGACCCGGCAGAGACGCAGGAAGTAACCCTGCTCGATGTCAATTTGCCGGCACGTTTAATCGCGGGCGAATCGTTCGACTTGAAGTTGACCGTCCACGCACGCGAACCAACCACGATATTCATGCGCATCTTTGCCGGGGGGACTATCGCCTTCGAAGGGACCGCAGATCTGGAAGCCGGTTCGCAGGACTTCCGCATCCCACTGGCAGCCGGTGAACCCGGATTCAGTCCATATACCGTACAAATCAGCGCCTCAATTGATGAGCACGTCCAGAACAACCGTCTGACGGCTTTTACGCGCATCGAAGGCCCGCCAAAAGTGCTCGTCGTCGCTCCGGAGCCCGGAGAAAAGATGCCTTTCTCTGAAGAAACTCGCCCGGATGAAGCCTTTCACCTGGTTGGCGCGCTTGAAGCGTCCGGCTTCACGGTGGACACAGTCCGACCGAACGGCCTTCCATTCGAACTCGCGCTTCTGAGCGAATACGCCAGCGTTGTCCTGGTGGACGTCCCGGCACGCCAGTTGAGCAACCGCCAGATGGACGCGCTGCAGAGCTACGTTCGGGACCTCGGCGGCGGTCTGCTTGCCGTCGGCGGCCCGACTTCCTTCGGGGTCGGAGGGTATTTTCGAACACCCCTGGAGGAAACCCTGCCTGTCGACATGGAAATCAAGGACCAGGAACGCCGGCCTGGCCTGACGATGGTTTTCATTATCGACCGGTCTGGCAGCATGGGTGACTCGAGCACAGGCGTGGCCAAACTGGAACTGGCAAAAGAAGCGGCGATCCGCTCTGTCGAGCTGCTTTTTCCAGGAGACAAAGTCGGCGTGATCGCATTTGACGACGCGGCAACCTGGGTCGTCCCGATCACCGAACTCAACGATCCGGACGCGGTTACGTACGAGATCGAGAGGATCGGTCTCGGCGGCGGCACGGACATCCTTGCCGGATTGCGGGCGATGGCCAACGAACTGCCATCTGACGATGCGCAGGTCAAGCACGTCATCCTGCTTACGGACGGCGGCGCCAGCCCGATCGGAATCCCCAACCTGGTGGAAGAAATGTTCACGCAGCATGGTATCACGCTCACCACCGTCGGCGTCGGTTCAGATGCAGCTCCGTTCCTCGAAGACATTGCGCTGATCGGCGGTGGACGCTACCACTTCACGGATAGGCCGGAAGCGATCCCCAGTATTTTCACAGAAGAAACGACGCTGGCTTCGCGTTCATACATCGTGGAAGAAAGCTTCTTCCCGGCGCTCGCCAGCAGGTCGACGATCCTTACCCGGATTTCGTCGGTCCCCCCTCTCCACGGTTACGTGGCCGCTACGGCAAAATCATCGGCCCAAACCATCCTCGTTTCCGGTATGGACGATCCCATTCTCGCTATCTGGCAGTATGGTTTGGGAAAGGCGCTCGCATGGACCTCCGATGCATCCTCGCGCTGGGCACGAGATTGGGTCAACTGGGAAAATTTCCAGACTTTCTGGGCCCAGGCAGTCCGATATACGGTTTCAGATCAGCAGAAGTCTCCACTGCATGTCCTGGTTGAACCACGCGGCGAACAAGCGGTGATTACAGTCGACGCTGTCTCAGAAAACGGCCGTTTTCTCAACGGGTACGCTTTTTCGGCGAATGTAGTTTTTCCGAATGGCGATGTCCAGACCATACATCTGAGCCAGGTGGAGCCCGGGCGCTACGAGGCCGCGTTCAAACCCGGGGATGAAGGCGCATATTTACTGCGTCTGGACGGCCTGGACGCCCGCGGCGAAAATGCGCTCTCCGCTATCGCAGGCTGGGTGAGGGCCTATTCACCGGAATATCGCCACCTCATCGATGATCCGGATTTCCTGTCACGCCTGGCTGACTTTGCAGGTGGAAGGCTGCTTACTGTTAACGATGCTGGCATCATTTATTCAAACCCGTCTTTGCGGGCAGCTGCAGGACGACCGTTGTGGCCCGAACTGGTAACTGCAGGATTATTATTGCTGCCGTTCGATATTGGCGTCCGCAGGTTAGCGCTTGAAAAGCGCGATTTTGTCCGGGCCTGGCATCGTATCAGCGCTGTTTTTGTCCTGAGCCGGGCACCTGCTGAAGCGCAGGCAACGCGGCCAGACCGAATATCGAACCTGCTTCGTGCAAAAGATCGCGCTGAGCAGCGTCGCGTTTCCGATAAAGATCCTCCGGACCTCAAGAATGTTGTACAATCCCTGCGGCACCGGGAGACTCCGCCGGCTTCAGAAACCGACGCAACCAAAAAGAAGGAAACGGGAAAGCAGGTGCCGTCCATGTCTGAAAAAGCGCCTGAAGAGGGACGGTCGACAACGGCGGCCCTTCTCGCACGAAAACGCGCCCGCGAAAACCAGAATCGAGATAAGAAAAATGAATGAAATGTCAGAAACTGTCTGGTGGCAAACCGCGCTGCCGATTGCAATATATTTTTTAATCGCTTTTGTGCTCCATTTGATGGGGAAACGGCTGGCGCCGTTCGTCGCTCGACTGCTCGGATGGCGCGGCAAAGGAAAATCGCGCCCGGAACGCAGCGAGACGCTCCAGGGGCTGATCGCCGGCGTGATTGCAGTATTCGCTTACATCTCTGCTATCCTGGCGACCCTACGGCTTTTCGTAAGCCCTGACACCCTCGTCTGGCTCGTTGGCTTATTCGCTGCCGGTTTCGGTCTCAGCGCGCGGCCGATCATCAGTGATTTCCTGGCCGGAGTTAGTTTTTTGTTCGAGGATACGTTTGCCGTCGGCGAGAAGGTCGAATTACTCGGTGTTGAAGGGGTGATCGAAAGGGTTTACCTGCGCATGACCAGGCTGCGCGGCTCGACCGGCGAGTTGTACATCATTCCGAACGGTGAGATCCGGCTGGTTCGGAACTTCAGCCGGGGCCGGTTCTCCGTTGCGAACGTCCATTTGAAAATCTCGACAGACGGCCTTCATCAGGCCATCGAGGTATTAACCTTATTGGGAGATGAAGCAGTCTCGATCCTGCCAAACCTGCTGGAACCATGGCAGGTGATCAGCGAATCGGGCTCGATCGGCCAGCACACGGAGTTGACGCTCGTCTGTCACGCGCGGTTCGGGATGGCCGCTGAAATGAAACCGCGCCTGCTGGCACTGGTTCAAGAAAGGCTGATAGAAGCAGGTATCCCACTGGTTGATTAAATCCTGGGGTCAATTAAGCGTTAAATTACCAAACCTGTCCAATGCGCGGTAGTATGGTGCGATGCTGGGGATAAAATGACGCTCATCGGATGAATGCGGGCCAATCCCACTCTGACCCCAAACTACTCCATCCC